>CAKXAF010000005.1:22334-23643 GCA_934869045.1 uncultured Nitrososphaerota archaeon
CCACTCTCTTGCCCCCCCCCCACCCCCCCCCCCACCACTGCCCCGCCCGCGGGGGGGGGGGGGGGGGGGGAAAGGCGGTTGCCGATCTGCTCCTCTCCGGCTCGGAAGCCGCGGTCTGCCAGGCCCTACAGGCATTTTTCCGGGAAACGGCTGCCGACGGCATCCCCGACCCCGCCTCCCTCCGAAGCAGCTGCGCGGTATTCTGCTTTACCGTCTGTTCCTCTCTCGAGCAGATAGCGGACAGCGAGCTGTTAGCGGAATTTACCGCCCAAGCCGGGCAGGCTGCCCAAGCGGCTGATTTTCCAGATGTCTGCAGCGGCATGCGCGCCGCCTTGCTGTGGCTCAAGAGCCGTCTTTCTGCGGAAGAGAGCGGCAACCGCATGATTCTCCGGATGAAAGCCCTGATTGCGGAAAATCCGGCAGAGGCCGGCGCCGCTTCTTTGGCCGAAGAGGTACATCTGTCCAAAAACTATCTGGCCTCCCTGTTCAAGCGGCACACCGGCCAGACGCTCAACGACTACATCACCAGCGTCCGGATGGAAACGGCTGCCAGGCTGCTCCGCAGCGGAAGCTGCTATATCTATGAGGCGGCGAGCCGGGTCGGCTATAAGGACGTCCCCTACTTCTCAAAGCTCTTCAAGCAGCAATATGGCTGCACGCCGGCCGACTATAAGGAAAAGGCAGAACCGGGGGCAGGTATATGAGAACTCCGGTCACCCTGAGCCTGCGGGGCAAGTTCTCCGCCATGCTGGCGCTGTTTGCCCTGCTGCCTTCCATGGCGCTGTGCATTCTGCTGGTACAGTCCAGTGAATCCCAGTTCGTATCCTCCGGCGTCCGGAACGCAGTCGCGGGAATTGATCAGGCGGTCTCCAGCCTGCAGTACACCATCCAGGCAGTGGAAAACACAGCCGCCACTCTTTCCCAGGACCAGGCCCTCCAGAAGGCCCACAATGATCTGGCCGACCAGATCCCCCTGGATCAGGCCATCGACACCTACCGGACCCTGGATCGGATGCTGCGGTATTTTCAGGTCAACAACGACTTCTCCATCCGGCTGTACCTCCCGGATTATGACCGCATTACCAGCCAGGAATGGTCCATCTACGGCATCAGCGCGCTTTCTGAAGACGCACAGATCCCGGAGCTGGTAAAAAACGACAGCCTGAACGCCGCATGGACAGAGTTCTACGAGCTGGAAAAGGGACCCGGGCAGGGACTTGCCGCCACCTACTGCCACACACTGTTTTCTTACAGCCGCTATAGCCCGAAGAACAGCATGATCTGCATTGATCTTTCCGCCTCGGTGTTC
>CAKXAF010000006.1:0-2995 GCA_934869045.1 uncultured Nitrososphaerota archaeon
GGATGGTGTCGGTCAGCCCCGTGCGGTTGAGCATTTCCATAGCGTCCGGAAACGCTCCGACCCCAGGCAGAATCAATCCGTCCGCCCGCCGGAGATCCTCCGGATCATGGGTGATTTCATTGGAAAGCCCCAGATAGTTCAGCGCATTTTGGACGCTGAACAAATTTCCGGCTCCATAGTCGATAACTGCAAGCATTTTACGTCTCTCCTCCTGTCAAAGCACGCCCTTGGTGGACAGAACCGCCTGGCCCCCCAGCGGAACGACCGCCGCTTTCAGGCTGTGAGCCAACGCTTTGAACAGCGCTTCCGCCTTATGATGGTCATTCTGTCCGTATTCCAGGCGCGCATGGAGAGTGATGCCCGCATGAAAGGCAAACGCGCGGAAGAATTCCTCCATCATCTGGGTATCCATCCCACCAATCTGATCCGAGGTAAACGGACACTGAAACACGAGAAACGGACGCTTGCTGATATCCAGCGCGACAAACCCCAGGGCCTCGTCCATGGGGATAAAGGCGGAGCCGTAACGAGTGATGGGGATATCCCCCAAGGCCTTTCCCAGCGCCTGACCGAGAACAATGCCGGTATCCTCAATGGTGTGGTGGCAGTCCACCTCCAGATCCCCCTTGACCTGCACCAGCAGGTCAAAGCCACCATGGACGCCGAGAGCAGTCAGCATATGGTCAAAAAAGCCGATCCCGGTAGAAATATCCGTCTGTCCAGTTCCGTCCAGGTTCAGCCGGATCCGGACATCCGTTTCCCGGGTGCGGCGCGAAATTTCAGCAGCACGCATGTGAATTCTCCCCCATCCTTACCAGTATATCGCGCAAGGCAGACAATAATTCCCCATTCTCCCCGGCAGAACCGGCCGTGATGCGCAGATATCCGTCAAAACAGCGCACCGCGATGGAATGCTCCAGCAAAGCGCCGTGGATTTCCCGGCTTTTGGAGGAGCGGAGAAATACAAAATTCGTACAGGTCGGGTATACCTCCTCCAGAACTGGAAACTCCCCGGCAAGGCTTACGAGGGCCTTTTGAAGGCTGGCGGCGCTCTGAACCAACGCGTTCCGGCAACTCTCCAGCAATTTCCTTTTCCGCAGGATACAGGCCGCCATGGCCTGAGACACGGCGTTGACATTATAGGGGGATTTGGCCGCGCGGAGGGCGATGGTCAGCGTGGGCTTTGCCACAGCGAAGCCCACCCGAAGCGCCGCCATTCCGATGGCCTTGGAGCACGTTTTCAGGAGGATCAGGTTGTCGTAGCTCTGCACCTCCGGCAGCAGGCTTTGGTCCCAAAAATCCATATAGGCCTCATCAAGGACCACCAAGGCGTCCACCGAGGAAATCAGCCGCCGGACCTCCTCCCGAGACAGGCCGCAGCCGGTGGGATTGCAGGGGTTGGAAAAAATGACCGCTTTGACCTGCTTTTCCCGGATATAGCGAATCGCCTTGTCCACATCAATGGAAAAATCCGCGTCCTTTTCCAACACATCCACCGGATTTTCAAAAATCTCTCCGTAAAACCGGTACATGGAGAAATCCGGCGAAAAGGTCAGCACCCGGTCCCCTTTTTGGAGCAGGCTCCCACAAATCAGGCTGATGAGCTCGTCGGATCCGTTTCCGGCCGTCACCGACGAAGCGGGGACTTCATACAAATCAGCAAAAGCCTCGCAGAGTTCCACCGCGTAGGGGTCCGGATACCGGTTGAAGGCAACAGATATCGCGGCGTCTGCCAGTTCCTGCCGCAGCTCCTCCGTGGGGAGAAAATAACTCTCGTTGGCGTCCAGCCGGATTTTGTAATCTCCCTCAATGGGGGCATAAGGCGTCAGATTCCGCATTTTCTCGCAAAGCTGATATGCCATAGCTCAGCCCTCCTCGCCTTCATACCGTACCAGGATGGAATTGGCGTGAGCGGTCAGCCCCTCCCGGTTGGCAAAGCGAACAATATCCTCCTTGGCATCCCGAAGCGCCTCCTCGGTATAATAGATGAAGCTGGATTTTTTGACAAAAGCATCCACGGAGAGCGGTGAGAAAAACCGCGCCGTTCCACTGGTGGGGAGGACGTGGTTGGGACCCGCGTAATAATCCCCCAAAGGCTCCGGGGCATACCGTCCCAAAAAGATGGAACCCGCGTTATCCAGGCGGCCCAGGTACTCAAAGGGATTTTGGAGCATTACTTCCAGATGCTCCGGGGCGATTTCGTTGGCCAGCTCCACCGCCTGATCCACATTTTCGCAGACGATGATGCCGCCGAAGCCGGACAGCGATTTTTCGATGATGTCCTTCCGGGAAAGGCACGGAATCTGCCGCCGGATCTCCTGGACGGTATCCTCCGCCAGCTTATGGCTCGTTGTTACGAGGATAGAGGAGGCCAGCACGTCGTGCTCGGCCTGGGACATCAGATCCGCGGCGACAAAGGCGGGGTCTGCCGTTTCATCGGCCAGAACCAAGATCTCGCTGGGGCCGGCGATCATATCAATATCCACCACGCCGTACAGCAGCTTTTTGGCAGTGGCAACAAAGATATTGCCGGGGCCTACAATTTTATCCACCTTGGGAACTTTTTCCGTCCCGTAAGCCAGCGCGGCGACGGCCTGTGCACCGCCCATCAAAAACACCCGGTCCACCCCGGCGATAGCGGCAGCCGTCAGGATATCGGGATTGGCTCTCCCGTCCTTCATGGGGGGCGTGACCATGATAAGCTCCTGCACACCGGCAATCTTAGCGGGAACCGCGTTCATGAGCACAGAGGAAGGATAAGCCGCCGTACCGCCAGGAACGTAAAGCCCCACCCGTTTCAGGCCACGGATCCGCTGGCCCAAAATCACCCCGTTTTCCTTGGTATCCAGAAAGCTCTGGTGCTTCTGCCGGTTGTGGAAATCGGAGATATTCTCCATAGAATTGAGGAGTGTCGAAACAAAATCCGGATCCGCGTTGGTCAGAGCATCGTTCATTTCCTCCCGGCTCACCTCTAAAGCCGGCGGGAGCTTCCCGT
>CAKXAF010000006.1:3005-9374 GCA_934869045.1 uncultured Nitrososphaerota archaeon
GTATTCCTCCACAGCCTGGTCGCCATTTTTCCGAACATTTTCTAAAATTTCCGCCACGGTTCGGGTTACTTCTGCATCCACTTCCCCGCTGCGGGAACGCAAAGCGGAAAGAAGCGCTTTCTCCTCCACGCCGTTAGCTGTTACGATTGGCAGCATATCCGTTCTCCTTCCTCGATCTAGGCCTTAACTGCGTTTTGTATAGCGGAAATAATCGACTCCAGCTCTTTTTTCCGCAGCTTCAGGCTTGCGTTGTTGACGATGAGCCGGGCGGAAAGGCTGATCAGGTCCTCAGCCACCTCCAGGCCGTTTTCCCGGAGGGTCGCGCCGGTTTCCACAATGTCAACGATTCCGTCGGAAAGTCCCAGCAGCGGGGCGAGTTCGACAGAACCCTCAATTTTGATGATCTCCACGTCCATGCCCTTATCCGCGAAAAAGCTTCGGGCAACGCCGGGATATTTGGTGGCAATGGTCTTTACGGCATAGCCCTCATAAAAATCCGAGCCCTTTTTGACAGCCAGGGCAAACCGGCATTTGCCAAAGCCCAGATCCGCTACCTCAAAAAAGCTGCCGCCGTACTCCATAATGGTGTCCTTGCCGACGACTCCCATATCGCACACCCCGTGTTCCACGTAAGTGATAACGTCCGCCGCCTTGGCGAGAACCACCTCCAGATGAACCTCCGGGATTTCCAGAATCAGTTTGCGGCCTTTGTTCCGCAACTGCTCACAGTTATATCCGATCTTTTCAAACAATGCGACGGTGGAATTTTCCAGCCGTCCCTTGGTCAGCGCAATGCGAATTGGTCTCATAAACGCACCTCCACCAGATCGTCGTTAACAAGATAAACGGTGCGGATTCCCTTTTTCAGTGCATAACGGCGGCTCGCGTCGAAGCTGTCAAAAACACTGAACTCCGAAGTAAAACCATGGGCCGCCAGCTTGCGGATTTCCAGCAGGGCCTTTACCTCATACCCTTCATCCGCATAAACGAGGACGTCTGGCGCGGGGAGCGCGGGCAGGCTGCTCTTCAAAACCTTTGCTACCGCGTCCACATCAATGCTGAAGCCGATGGCGGGCTCCGGGCTGCCGTATTCGGAAAGCAGGCTGTCGTAACGCCCGCCCAAAAGGGCCGTCGTTCCTAACCCCTCCACATAGCCGCGGAAAACAATGCCGGTATAGTAATCGTTCCGGTTGACGATTCCGAGATCAATGGAGAGCTTATCGCCAAGACCCAGCTGCGACAGCGACTGATAAACGGAGTGGAGCGCCTCCATATCGGAGGAAAGCTCTGGAAAATGCAGGATCTCCGCCGCCTGCCCGAAGACTTCCTCCCCGCCGAACAGCGCCGGAAGCTGCTTGAGCATTGACGCGGTCTCCTGGTCAGCCATCCGGTCCAAACGGTCGTTCAATGAGGGAAAATTCTTCGTTTGAATCAGGGTTCGAATTTCCTCTGCGTCCTCTTCTGAAAGGTTCAATCGGCGAATCAGAGTGTTGAAAAGTCCGATGTGTCCAATCTCCAAGCGGAAATCCGTCAAACCGCAGCTTTGAAGCGCTTCAACAGCCAGTACCAGCACCTCCAAATCAGTACGGCGCCCACTGGCCCCAATGATTTCAATCCCAATCTGGGCCGTTTCATCGCTGCGGCCGGTCAGGGCCTGGGAAACGGCATATATATTCTGATCATAATAAAGCCGCAGAGGACGGATCTGCCCCTTGAGCCTAGTGGCAGCCACCCGGGCTACCGGCATGGTCAGATCCGGCTTTAGTGCCAAAAGCCGCCCCTTCTGGTCGGTCAGCTTATACATTTTTTCCTGGGCAATACCGTGCTCCTCTGAACTGAATACATCATAGAACTCGATACCAGGCGTAATGATTTCCGAAAAGCCGCGGTTAAGCAAAAGCTCTTTAATCCGTGCCTCCACCTGACGGCGGGCCATACAGTCCTCAAAAAGGAGATCCCGCGTTCCCTCCGGCGTTATCAGCTTATTTTTCAGCATACAATCACGATGCCCTGCTTTCGCCGGACATCTCCTCCCTTTCATTCACTTTAGTCTGCTACTATACTATCATATTAAAGAGGATGCTGTCAACCTTTTTTTGCTGTTACATTTGTAGAATCAGAACAACGACATCTGACTGGATTTGGGTAAATCTTTGAAGGCGCCTATCTGGTCCAACATTTCCACAATGGACTTTGAGACGTTCGCACGGGTCTGAACCTCCTCCACCGATATGTAAGGACCCTGCTGTCCAGCCTCCATCAGGCTGATTGCCGCAGCCTCACCCAGCCCCTTTAAAGCCGTGAAAGGAAGCCGTATTTTACCATCTTCAATCTGATATTTCGTCGCGTGAGACTTGTAGAGATCGACGTTCAGGAATTGGAAGCCACGGCAGAGCATTTCATTAATAATCAGGAGAGTGTTGAAAACGTCCTCCTCTTTCACACTGCGTTCCATATCCTGGAGCTGGAGCAGACGTGTCCGGCAGGCCTCCTTGCCGGCCAGGGCTGTTTCCGCCTCCAGGTCGCCGCCACGAACCGTGAAAAAGGCAGCATAATAGGCCAACGGCTCATGGACCTTATACCAGCCCAGGCGGATGGCTGCGATTACGTAAGCGGCAGCGTGAGCCTTGGGAAACATGTACTTAATCTTCAGACAGCTGTCGATGTACCACTCCGGAACGTCGTGGGCGCGCATATCATCCTTCATCTCATCCGTCAGCAACTTTGGAGCCTTACCTTTTCGGGTGATCTCCATAATTTTAAAAGCCAGCTTCGGCTGGAGGCCCTTGTGAAGAAGATAGGTCATAATGCTGTCACGGGTACCGATAACCTCGGAAATGGTACAGGTTTTGGCATCAATCAAGTCCTTGGCGTTACCCAGCCAGACATCGGTACCGTGGGACAGGCCCGAAATCTGAAGCAGGTCGGCAAAGGTTTTGGGCTGTGCCTCAAGGAGCATTCCACGGACGAAAGGGGTGCCCATCTCTGGGAGAGAAAGGGTGCCGGTCTCGCTGAATATCTCGTCTGGCGTCACGCCCAGAGCCTCCGTCGAGGTAAAGAGGCTGAAAACAGCCGGGTCGCTCATGGAAACGTCCATGACGCTGATGCCGGTCAGATCCTCGATATGACGGTAAAGTGTCGGGACATCATGCCCTAGCTCGTCCAGCTTCAGAATGGTATCGTGAAGAGAGTGAAAGTCGAAGTGAGTGGTCAGGATATCGCTGTCGGCCTTGTCTGCCGGGTGCTGAATGGGGGTAAAATCGTAAACCTCATAGTCAGAGGGGATAACGACCATGCCGCCGGGGTGCTGACCGGTGGTGCGCTTGACGCCGGTACAACCCTTGGCAAGGCGGAGCTCCTCCGCCTTGTGCATGACCTTCTGGCGCTCCTCCAGATATTTCAGAACAAAACCAAAGGCCGTTTTTTCTGCCACTGTGGAGATGGTTCCGGCCTTGAATACGTGGTCGGAACCGAAAAGCTCTTCTGTGTAGCGGTGAACGTAGCTTTGGTACTCCCCGGAAAAGTTCAAGTCGATATCCGGCTCCTTGTCGCCGTCGAAGCCAAGAAAGGTTTCAAAGGGAATGTCATGGCCGTCCCGATCCATGGGCGTCCCGCAGGAAGGACAGTTCTTAGGTGGAAGGTCAAAGCCGGAGCCAATGCTGCCGTCGGTAAAAAATTCACTGTGCTTGCATTTGGGGCAAACATAGTGGGGAGCCAGGGGATTCACCTCGGAGATCCCCGCCATAATCGCCACAAAGGAGGAGCCAACGGATCCACGGGATCCGACCAGATAGCCGTGCTCCACCGAATAGTGAACCAGCTTCTGGGCGATCATATACATAACGGAGAATCCGTGCTTGATAATGGAATCCAGCTCCCGCTGGAGACGGGTTCCCACCAGCTCCGGAACCGGGTCGCCGTAAATCTCCTTCGCGCGGTCCCAGGTGATGCGCTGGATGTCCTCATCCGCGCCTTCGATGCTGGGCGGAAAGGTCCCTTTGGGTATGGGACGAATATCCCCCTCGATCATGTCCGCGATTTTATTGGGGTTTTCCACAACAACCTCGTAGGCCTTCTTCTCGCCCAGGTAAGCGAATTCTTCCAGCATTTCCGCCGTAGTGCGGAGATAGAGCGGAGCCTGCTGGTCCGCGTCTTTAAAGCCCATCCCTGCCATGAGAATGGCACGGAAAACCGAATCCTCCCTGTTGAGAAAATGGACGTCGCAGGTGGCAACCACCGGTTTGCCAAGGCGCTCGCCGATCCGGCAGATCAGACGGTTGTTTTCCATCAGCTGCTCGCGGCTGGAAGCAAGACCTTCCCGCAGCATGAACTCGTTGTTGCCAAGAGGCTGAATCTCCAGATAATCGTAAAACTCCGCAATGGAACACAGCTCGTCAAAATTTTTCCCGTCCACGATGGCACGGTACAGTTCCCCCGCCTCGCAGGCGCTGCCGATGAGAAGCCCCTCCCGATGCTTCATGATCTCGCTTTTGGGCGTCCGGGGATGCCGGTAATAGTATTGGACATGAGCTGCCGACACCAGCCGGTAGAGATTTTTCAGACCGGTGTGGTTCTTGACCAGAAGAATCTGATGATAGCTTTTCATCTGCCGGGGATCGCCGCCGCCGATGGCCCGGTTGATGCCGGAAAGACTGTGAATATCATAGGCAGAGGCCATTTTTTTCATCATTTCGATAAAAATTTTTGCCAGCATTTCCGCATCGTCACAGGCGCGGTGATGGTTGAAATCCCCCAGGTTCAGGTGCTTGGCAATGACGTCCAGCTTGTGCTTTTTTAGTTCCGGATAGAGCGACCGGGACAGAATCACCGTATCAACGGAAGTCGCATTGAGGAGAATACCGCTTCTCCCCGCAGCCGCCAACAGAAAGCTCATGTCAAAGGGAGCGTTGTGAGCTACCAGCGGCCGGTTTCCGGCAAAGTCCAGAAACATCCGCAGGGCTTCCGCCTCTTTAGGCGCGCCAGCTACCATGCTGTCGTTAATACCGGTCAAATCCACGATTTTTGGAGGAATCGGCTTTTCCGGATCTACAAAAGTGTCGAACCGGTCCTTAACTTCTCCATTGACAAGCAAAACCGCACCGATTTCCGTCAGACGCTCATTTTGAGCGCCAAGACCGGTGGTCTCGGTGTCAAAAACGATAAATTCCCCCTCAAAAGGAGCGTCGCCGGATCCGTTGACCGCCTCTGCGAAGTCATTGACAAAATAATCCTCCACGCCGTAGAGAATCTTGAAATCACCGCCGCTCTTCCGGATGTCGTCCACGGTGTTCATAGCGTCGGGATAAGCCTGCACTACGCCGTGATCCGTGATAGCGATGGCCTTGTGCCCCCACTTAAAGGCGGTCTTGATTAAGTCCGATACCTCTGACACACCGTCCATGGAGGACATCTTGGTATGGCAGTGCAGTTCCACCCGCTTGGGTCCTTCTGCATCGTCTGTGCGGGGAACCCGGGTGACTGTCATGATATCGTAGGGCTTGATGGAGATTTCCCGATCGTACTTGTCGTCTACCACATCGCCGCGGATTAACACCGTGGCGCCCGGCTTCAAAAGCCCGTATTTTTCCTGGTTGTCCACTGAGTCGATAATCTTCATCGAGTTGCTGGAGGTGTAGTCCGAAAAGCTGTAGGTGAGAATCACCTTGTCCCCGGCACGGGTGACTTTTGCTTCTGCCGAAAAAATGTCGCCCCAAACCACGACGGTCCCGCTGTTGGCATTGATTTCCCGGAGCGGAGTCGGCCTGTCTGTAATTTTCCTCCCCTTCAGGAGAAGGGCATCCTTCTGGAATTGGAGCTCCGAAAAATCAATGGAGATCTCCTCAGGCGTTTCCTTTACAGCGCCGCCGCGGCGGGAAAATCCCCCTCCGCCGTTCCAGCGCTGCTGCGGCGAAGCGGCCGCTGCTGCAGGACGTGCTGCGGGAACCGGCTCGCGGATCACGACAGGCGGCGGCTCCAGCTGCAAAATGCCCTCTGCCGCCTGATCCTCTTCAAAAGCAACCGACAGGGATAAGGAAAAGTGATCGCGGACGATCCTTTCGATCAGCTTGTCCACATTGGCCTGCTGAAGGATTTCCCGCCCGCCATTTTTCAGCCGGATCAGCAGGTTCTGCCCATCCAAAAACGCCTCCGCATCCTCGAAAAATCCGTTGACCACGCCGCACATGGTCTTCAGCTCACTGACAATAGAAGGAAAATATTCCGGCGTGAAAAGCGTCGGCAGGTATTTCATGGTCAAATGGACCTGTCTCAGCGACGCTTTCCGAGCCAACTGCTGAGCGCATTGCTGGACATGTTCGGCTTCAACCAGCCGGCTGCTTTTGGCCAAGATCCGGATATCCTGGGCAGAAC
>CAKXAF010000006.1:9384-15807 GCA_934869045.1 uncultured Nitrososphaerota archaeon
GCATCAATCCGCAAAAGCTCACATTCCCGGAAAATAGAGAAATACGGTTCTTCCAAATATTCGCCAAAGATCGATTCAAAGCTGCTTTGCTGCATATTCCGTTCCTTCCGTCACATCCGTTCGATTTCTGAAAACAGTTCCTCCAGGATCCGCCCTTCCGGAACCTTTCGTAGGATCTCCCCTTTTTTGAAAAGAACTGCGCAGCCATCTCCGCCTGCGACCCCAATATCGGCCTCCCGTGCTTCGCCCGGGCCGTTGACAGCGCATCCCATCACCGCAACCCGAATCGGCTTGTGCACTGTTCGAAGCCGCTCTTCCACGGCGTTGGCCAAGGAAATCAGGTCGATCCGGGTCCGGCCGCAGGTTGGGCAGGAGACAATCTGCGGAACTCCCTTCTCCAGATCCAGAGCTCGAAGAATGTCCCGTGCCGCCGCCACCTCCCGAATTGGGTCGGCAGTGAGAGAAACGCGGATGGTGTCTCCGATGCCGTCCAGAAGCAGGCTGCCGATGCCAACGGAGGATTTAATCAAGCCCATCCGTTCGGTTCCGGCCTCCGTAACACCGAGATGCAGCGGATACTCACATTGTGCAGCCAGTTTCCGATAGGCCTCTACCATCGTTTCGACGTTGGAAGACTTCAAGGAGATGACGATTTGATGGAAATCAAATCGTTCCAGCAGCTGCGCGTTATAAAGTCCGCTTTCCACCAAAGCGTCCGCTGTAGGCGCGCCATATTTGGCCAGAATGTGTTTTTCCAGCGAGCCGCCGTTGACGCCGATCCGAATGGGGACACCGCGGTTCCCGCAGGCAATCGCCACCGCTTTCACACGGTCCGCATCGCCGATGTTTCCAGGATTCAAGCGGATTTTATCGACACCAGCCTCCAGCGATTCCAATGCCAAACGGTAATCAAAATGGATATCCGCCACAAGCGGGATCGAAACCTGTTCTTTAATCGCAGGAATCAGTTTGACCGCGGCCATATCCGGAATAGCTGTACGTACGATTTCACAGCCGGCTTTTTCCAGGGCTACGGCCTGTGCGACACTGCCAGCGATATCTGTACTGGGAATGCTGAGCATCGACTGGATATAGACGCGCTCTCCCCCAAAAGTCAATTTTCCCAAAGCGACGGGGATGGTTTTTCTTCGTATCATATCGGAAACTCCTTTGCTTATCCGGCTCTGCGATTAAAAGAATGGGCAGGCAAGCAGCCTGCCCACTGATTCAACGGATGAGCTTAAAAATATCGTTGACCGCTACGACTACCATTAATAAAATTAAAGCGGCAAAACCAATGGCATGGACAAATCCTTCATGCTCCGGTTTCACAGGCTTTCCCCGTACCGCCTCCACCAACAGGAAAATCAGACGCCCGCCGTCCAGCGCCGGAAGCGGCAGCAGATTGAAAATCCCGACGTTGATGGTGATAAAAGCAATTAGGAGGAAAAAGCTATCCATTCCGACTTTTGCTGCTTCGCCCACTACCTGTGTCATCCCGATAGGTCCGGCCAAGTCATTCAGGGAGGCGTGCCCGGTCACCATATCCAAAAGCGACACCCAGACCAACCGGCCGACAGACGCCGCTTTTTTGAACGAATAGGCTAAAACACTGCCAATGGTCTTCTTTTCACCTACCACTTTAAAATCGATCACCAAGGCCCGGCCGTCTTCCTCGCCGGAAAAAGCAAACGCGACGTTTGGAAGGGTGATCCGTTCTCCGCCCCGCTGAACCTGCATTTCGACAATCCCGTCCGAGTCCTTTACCAGCTCATAGGCAATATCGTTCTCTACCCAAACCGTACGCCCATTGACCTTTTTAATCACATCCCCTACCTGAAGGCCGGAAGCCTGGGAGGAGGCGTTCTCCGCGAATTGAGCGACAGTGTTGGATGTGATGCTGGGCATGGAGCAGGTAACGCCCACCAGAATGAGATAGCCTAGGATCAGATTCATAATCGCTCCGGCAAGAACGACCAAAATCCGCTTCCAAACCCTGATGTTGCAGAAAGCCCGGGGATCATTGGAGGAAGCGTCCTCCCCCTCCATGCTGCAGAAGCCGCCGATTGGAAAAGCACGGACCGAATAGATTGTCTCGCCGAACTGTTTCTTTAACAGGGTGGGGCCCATACCAAGGGCAAATTCATTAACACGCACACCG
The DNA here is from genome assembly GCA_934869045.1 of uncultured Nitrososphaerota archaeon. Classification (GTDB taxonomy): domain Bacteria; phylum Bacillota; class Clostridia; order Oscillospirales; family Ruminococcaceae; genus Merdivicinus. The sequence continues at coordinate 11,546 of CAKXAF010000006.1, forward strand.
CTCAGCTTTGCCACCAGGAAATGTCCGCATTCATGGATGATAATAATAACAACGAAAATCAATAACGTCAGGAGAATATTAACAATCATGCAAACCTCCAATTTTCCGCCGGTTTTCCGGCCTCCCTGCCTCGAAACAGCTGGCCTTTTCAAAAGAACAGTCGTTTCCAGCCAGGCAGACGGCTATCGCCCGCCCAGGCAAGACTCCTGTACAAACCGGCGCCCACGGCGCTCTGCGTCCAGAATCGATTCAACCGACACCTCGCCGGAACCATCCAGCTCCAGCGCCCGGCAAACCGTGTCCCCTATCTGCAGGAAGGAGATCCTTCCCTCTAGAAAAAGGCGGACCAGCTCTTCGTTGGCGCTGTTGACCAGGGTCGGATACAATCCCCCCCGCCGGATGGACTCCAAAGCGGCTTTCAGACAGCAGAACGTCTCCTGGTCCGGCTTTGCGAAGGTCAGCGTGCCATAATCAAACAAATTCAGCTGTTTTGTTGGACAAGGCAACCTCTCCGGCCGAGTTAGCGCGTACTGGATCGGAATCTTCATATCCGGGACGCCCATTTGTGCCAAAACTGCATAATCCTCAAATTCGACCATGGAGTGGATCACGCTTTCGCGATGCACCACTACCTCCACTTGAGACGGCCGGACGCCGAACAACCAGACCGCTTCGATACATTCGAACCCCTTATTCATCAGCGTTGCGCTGTCAACGGTAATTTTCGCGCCCATGCTCCAGTTTGGATGGCGAAGGGCTTCCATGACAGTGACCTGTTCCAGCTGCTCTCGTGTCCTTCCAAAAAAGGGGCCTCCAGACGCAGTTAATAAAATTTTATTCACCCGGCAGCCGGAATATCCTTCCAGACACTGAAAAATTGCAGAATGCTCACTGTCTACCGGCAGAATCTGCACGTTCCTTTCCAGCGCGGCCTTCATAACCAATTCGCCTCCGGTCACAAGGGTCTCCTTGTTGGCGAGCGCGATCTCCTTCCCGGCCGCAATGGCGGCAAGGGTCGGCTGCAGGCCGATCATTCCAACCACTGCGTTCAGCGTGATCTCCGCCTGTGGGACGGAGGCTGTTTCACAAAGCCCCTCAATCCCCGTGACTATATGGACATCCAGGTCAGCCAGACGGATTTTCATACTTTGGTAGGCTTTTTCGTCATACAGGCATACCAATCCGGGCCGAAACCGCCGGACCTGTTCCTCCAATAACGTTTCGTTGGAACGGGCTGCCAGCGCCGCGACTGGAAAGCCGTGTGCTGCGCAGACCTCCAGCGCCTGGGTTCCAATGGATCCGGTGGATCCAAGTATACTGATGCTGCGGCGGTTCATGATCACATTCCTCCAGCGTTACTGCCATGTCATACAAGGGTGGTTACAATTGGAAACACCTGCAAAATCAGATAAAGAGTGGGGGCGACGAACAGAAAACTATCAAACCGGTCCATAACACCGCCATGTCCCGGCATAATATTTCCAAAGTCCTTGATACCCCGCTGCCGTTTGATAACGGAAGCCATCAGATCCCCTACAATGCCGATAACCGCGCAGAAAGCTCCGTCAAAGGCCGCCGCCCCATAGGAGATATGGACTAGGATGCCCTGATTTTCTCGAAAAAGGCTGTACCCCCAGCAAAAGAGCAGGAAGAATACCACCGCGAAAAACACGCCGCCAATGGCGCCCTCCACTGTTTTATGTGGACTGATCAGAGGGCACAGTTTATGCTTCCCAAAAGACCGCCCAACAAAATACGCGGCCGAATCAGCGACCCAGGCCGCCACACAGACCAGAAGCGTATAAAATAGGCCGTGATCGTAATGATCGCGGATATATACCAGAATCGAAAATCCTAACGGCACGACCAGTGACACAAAAAAAGCCACTGTCAGTTCCTCAAACTGTACTTTCGTATGCTGAAACAGCAGGATTGCAAAGAGTATCACAAAATATCCAAGAGTCACATAAATCGGAAACCGTGCCATCGAAACGGTTCCGAAAAAAGGCACGACGGCCGCATACACCAGCGAGACTAAAACCATCACACGGCTGGAAACGTATTTTGTCGCGCAAAGAAGCTCAAAAACTGCAACCATCGAAATAATCGCAATTGCGGCATTGAACACAATGGTGTTGTAAAAAAACAGCACCATAACCAGCACACACAGCGCAACCAATGCGGAAATTACTCGTTGTTTCATGGAAATGTTGTTCCCTCCGTGCGGCCGGTTAACCGCCCGCTGTTGTGTAAAGTAATAGGTTCGGGGCTGCCCTTCCCAGCAGAAGTAAATCCTGCACGGAAAATTGGCAACCCCGCCTTTGCCATATCACGTTAAATGCCGCCGAAACGCCGGCTGCGGCCCTGATATTCTTCCAGCGCACGGTCAAAGTCCGCCGGCTTAAAATCCGGCCACAGAATCTCATCCATAAAGACATATTCCGCGTAAGCGCTCTGCCAGATCAGAAAATTAGAAAGGCGGTATTCGCCGCTGGGACGAATGATGAGGTCAACATCCGGCTCTCCCTTGGTATAGAGCTTATCCTCCAGATGCTGCGTAGTGATTTCCTCTGGCTTCAGTATACCGCTGACCGCGTCCGCGGCCAGCTGTGCGGCAGCCGAAACCAGTTCTCTGCGGCCCCCGTAGTTTACTGCCAGGTTCAGCGTCAGCCCGGTATTGTTTTTGCTGGTTTCCTGAATATCGGCCATTTTTGCCTGCATAGCGGAGTCAAAGACAGAAAGATCGCCCAAAAAGCGGATGCGAATATTTTCGGACCGGTAGTTGTCGATGTCGTCCAGATATTTCCGCAGCAGATCGATCAGGGAATCCACCTCATCCTTGGGGCGCGACCAATTTTCCGTGGATAAAACGTACATTGTCAGATATCGCAGGCCGATCCCGTTCGCATAGCGGACAATGGTTCGAAACGTCTCCGCACCGACCTTGTGCCCCATCTTACGGGGCAGGCCGCGGCGTTTTGCCCAGCGGCCGTTCCCATCCATAATAATTCCAACGTGAACCGGCAGGTTCGAAAAATCCGGCATCTTACAGCTCCATAATTTCCTTTTCTTTTTTCTCGGTCATCTGGTCAATATCCTTGCAATATTTGTCGGTCAGCTTCTGGGCCTCTTTTTCGCCGTCTTTCAAGTCGTCTTCCGTAAGCTGGCTGTCTTTCTTCATTGCTTTGAGTTTTTCCATCAGGTCGCGCCGGATGGAGCGGATCGCAATCTTTGCCTCTTCTCCGTATTTCCGGACTTCCTTCGCAAGATCACGGCGGCGTTCCTCGGTCAGAGGGGGAAACATGATTCGCAGGACCTTTCCGTCATTATTGGGGTTGAATCCCAGATCAGAAGCCAGAATCGCTTTTTCAATGGATTTCAAAGTGGAGAGGTCCCAAGGCTGAATGACCAGAGTGCGGGCCTCAGGAACCGAAACCGCCGCCATCTGGTTAATCGGAGTCGGAACGCCGTAATAATCCACTGACACTTTATCTAAAACGGCGGGATTTGCCCGACCGGCCCGGATTGCGGCGAACTCCTTATCCAGAGAACCCAATGTTTTCTGCATCTTCTCTTCCGCCTTTTTCATTTGTTCTTTCATCTCTTAATCGTCCCTTCTCAATTATTCGGCAATCACTAAGGTGCCAATTTTTTCGCCTGTAACTGCGGCGACAATATTATGGGGGTCCGCCAAATTGAACACCAGCAGCGGCAGACCGTTATCCTTGCACATCGAAGCCGCCGTGGAATCCATCACAGCCAGATTCTGATTCAAAACTTCACTGAAGGTCAGCGTGTCGTACTTTACGGCGTCAGCGAATTTATGGGGATCCTTGTCGTAAACGCCGTCCACCATCGTTGCTTTCAGCACAATATCTGCACCAATTTCCGCGGCACGGAGGGAAGCAGCCGTGTCCGTCGAGAAAAAGGGATTCCCGGTTCCACAACCAAAAATCACGACACGGCCCTTTTCCAGATGCCGCACCGCCCGGTTGCGAATATATGGTTCTGCGACCTGCTGCATGGCAATAGCCGTCTGCACACGGACTGGCACGCCGATCTCCTCCAAAACATCCGCAACGGCCAGTGCGTTCATTGTCGTCCCCAGCATGCCGATATGGTCCGCACGCGTGCGGTCCATCGAGCCGCTGTCGCGGCCGCGCCAGAAATTGCCCCCTCCGACAACGATTGCAATTTGTGCGCCAAAGTCCGTACATTCCTTTATTGCCTGACAGATCGGGCGAATCACATCATAATCCAAC
>CAKXAF010000006.1:15817-17698 GCA_934869045.1 uncultured Nitrososphaerota archaeon
CTTCAGAAGCACTCTCCGATATTTAGGCTCCATAGTTGACACTCCATTCCGCAAATTTATACAGATATATTTTACCCTATCTTCCCGTCAAAGTAAAGGGAAACTTGAGAATTTTATGGGAATTTTCTTTGTAGGCCCCTTTTTTACAGAGAAAATACCGCCAAATCGTCCTGAAACTGAAATTGCTCCCAGCCCTGCAAACACAGGACCGGGAGCAGAAAACTATTTTTCCAGGGATTTGCGCCACTCCTGACGGATGAGCTCATACTGCGCAGCTGGAACGGTAGGATTTCCTTTGGAATAGGAAGGAATCCATTGGTTTCCCGCCGCTTTCGGATCCGTGCACTGCGTATCGTTGCGAAAGCGTTCCCGAACGCCTTTACAGCGAAGGTCCGGAATTTCCATCGGAATTCCGCCCTGAAGCACCGAACGGTAGGCAAACAGGCCGGGAAGAAACATGTCCAGCGCTTCGTACACGCCGATGACATCCGCTTCCGGATTGCCCAAAATCCGGTCGACAAAATTTCGAATCGTATAAAAGTCCGACGACCCATGTCCAAAAGATTTTGCCTGTTCGGAAAGCGCATCCACAGGCTCATAGGTCTCGACCTTTTCCGCGTTCTGGCCTTCGAATTCGTCAAGAGTCAGATAGATCCGGCCAGTGTTGCCGCACTGGGCATCCTCCCGGGCGCTTTCCATACGGCCCTTGGAGCCATAAATCGTATACCAGATCGAGTTTCTGGAAATACCAACGCCGTGAACGCTTTTGATAACCGCACCGTTTTCCAGTGTGATCATCTCAATGCCCGTATGTCCTGCTTTGGCGCCGCAGCGGGCCATTCTGGCATTGAACGGCAGTTCAAACCCTGTGACGCTGACCGGACGCAGCCCTGTGATGTGGATCAAGGGGCCGATGGAATGGGTGCAGTAAAAGTTCGCATACATATTGTTGCGCCAGTGGCTTTCCTCCCCATGGGTAATCCGCGGCCAGCAGGTTTCGCAGTTATGGAGGTACTCCCCTTCTCCGTATTCAAATTCACCCAGCCGGCCGGCGCGATACAGCCTGCGCATTTCCTTAGGAGCCGGCATAAAGCAATAATTTTCGGCATAGGCGTAGATTGCGCTGCTGCTTTCCACCGCTCCCACCAGTTCCAGGCAAGGGATCGCCAATTCCGCGTGTTCCGTAGCATAATTCGCCAGAACGACTGCGTCCATGTCATGCTGCAAAAAATCCTCAAAATTGGTATAATATGCGATGCTGCTGTCATTGAGCTCTTCCCTTTTCCGAAGGAGTCCCTCCTCCCAGCAGTCACAGACGGCAACCAGCTTTGCTTTCTCCGACTGCTGGCAAAACCGCATCATAGAGGAGCCACGGCCAACGCCGACAACGCCGATTCTAACACAATCCATCAATTTCATCCATCCTTTCCACACCTTTTGGATAGCTTCATTATATCCAATACCATCTGCCCTGTGAATGGTATTTTTCTATAAATATATGGATAAAACTCCCTATGGACATTTGAAAAATCCTGTTATATACTAGGATCAACGAGGTGATTACATGGCTGAAAACCGCAATATCTGCCGGTTCGTCCCGTTGAAAGCGGCCGGGGACGATCTGCATACCATTAACTTCGTCTACGAAAAAAATCAGGAGACCCAACGGGAGTTTCTGACGCTTTCCGCTTATACGCTGGCTCTGGTGGCAGACGGGCAAGGAGTGCTGCACATGATGCAGGGCGATTTCCCGCTGAAGCCTGGAACAATTTTTCTCACATTTCCGGCTGTGCCCTTCCTTCTGGAAAATTCTGGCGGGCTTCACTATCTTTATGTCACTTTTCTGGGCCTTCGGGCAAGCCAGATTCTGGAACGCCTTAA
>CAKXAF010000006.1:17708-20041 GCA_934869045.1 uncultured Nitrososphaerota archaeon
ACCCTGTCCAAGCCCCAGACCCTGGATATGTTGGCAGAAAGTGTCCTTTTATACACCTTTTCGCACATTGGTGCGGCGCTGTATCCGGAAGAAGTGAGAAACGTTCCGTCGGTTCTGCCGGTAAAAAAATATATAGACAGTCATTATACTGACGCCGGACTTTCCTTGGAAAATATAAGCCAGCAGTTTTCCTACACGCCCAAATATCTTTCCAATCTGTTCAAGCAGAACTTCCACATTGGATTTGCGGAGTATCTCCAAACCCTCCGCATGCAGCACGCCTGCGAACTCATGCAGCAGGGCATTACCTCTGTCCAGAATGTCGCCTACCTTTCCGGGTACCGGGACCCCCTCTATTTCAGCCGGGCGTTCAAGAAAAAAATGGGCGTTTCACCGAGCCAGCATATCCGGCAGCTCCGTATTCAGGAATAGAAAAAGCGTGGGACGCCCAACGGCATATCCCACGTTTTTTCACACTTTCACAATTATTTGGTACCAAAAATCCGGTCGCCGGCATCGCCCAGCCCAGGAACGATGTATTTGTGCTCGTTCAATTTTTCGTCCAGGCTCGCAGCATAAATCTGCACGTCCGGATGAGCTTTACAAAGAGCGTCAAGCCCTTCCGGCGCCGCAATAATACAGAGAAATTTGATATTGGTGACGCCCTTGTCCTTCAGGAGCTTGATGGCATCGATGGCGCTGCCGCCTGTAGCCAACATGGGATCGAGGACGATGACCTCCCGTTTGGTGATATCCGGGGGCAACTTGCAGTAGTATTCATGGGGCACGCAGGTCTCCGGGTCGCGGTAAAGTCCGATATGGCCGACCTTGGCAGCGGGAACCAGCGTGAGCATTCCCTCCACCATTCCAAGTCCCGCCCGCAGGATCGGGACAAACGCGAGTTTGCGGCCACTGATCACTTTGGTTTTCGCAATCGCCACAGGCGTTTCAATTTCTACCTCTTTTAAGGGGAGATCCCGGGTCGCTTCGTAGCACATCAGCGTCGCGATTTCTGCTACCAGCTCCCGAAAATCCTTGCAGCCAGTGTTTTTGTCCCGAAGCAGGGAGATTTTGTGCTGTATCAGCGGATGATCCAAAATAACGGGTTTGCTCATAATAACGTCCTCCTAATTTCTTTCGCTCATGGGTTATCTTTCTAAGGCCATGACCTTATCGATCCGTTTTTGATGGCGCCCGCCCTCAAAAGGCGTGCTGAGAAAAATTTCTACCAGCTCCGCCGCCAGCCCTGGTCCGACGACTCTTCCGCCCAGGCACAGCGCATTGGCATCGTTGTGCGCCCGGGTATATTTTGCGGAAAAATAATCCGAACAGGCGGCCGCCCGGATTCCTTTGATCTTATTGGCCGCCATGGAAATCCCGATACCGGTGCCGCAGAACAGCAGCGCCTTCTCGCACTGCCCGGAAACCACCGCATCACAGGCGAGCTTCGCCATATCGGGATAATCGCAGGAGACAGGCGTATCGCACCCAAAATCCTGATAGGCAATCCCCTTTTCGTCCAGATACCGTTTGATTTCATTCTTCAGCTCGAAGCCGCCGTGATCGCTTGCCAGTGCCAGCATATTGAATCATCCTTTCAATTGGGGATTTGCCCCTCTTTTTTCCGGAGCTCCCGCTCCGCCTGGGGAAGCCGCAGATAAACCGGCATAAGCTGTGCCGGCGTCAGCGGTTCTGCCTTCCGAAGTGCCGCCAACGCGGCAAAAGAAACGCTGGAGGCACGTTGGAACCGAAGCTGCGGAGGAGCCAGGCGGAGGGACGGAACGCTTTCCGCAAGGGTGCGCCAGCACAATTCTGCTCCATCCCCCACTAACGTAACCGGCCCGGGAACCGCCGCCAGCCGCGCCCCCAGCTCCGCTATGGCAATCGCCTCATCCGGCTGCTCCCGGCAAAGAGCCCCTTCCGCACCGCGGTAAAGAGCGGCGTAGACCTGTCCACACCGGGCGTCCATAGCCGGACAGACAAAACCGTCCAGCCCTTTAAAATTGTATGCCAGAGCCTCCAGCGTAGAAACTCCAAAACACGGTTTGCCCAATCCCTGAGCGAGACCCTTCACCGCTCCGATACCGATGCGGATCCCTGTAAAGGATCCCGGCCCATGGCTGACAGCGAAGAGATCGATCTCTTCAAGCCGGATACAGGCGGCAGAAAGCAGCCCTTCCAGCATCGGCATCAGCGTCTGGGAATGGGTCAATCCAACGTTGACGCAGCTTTCCGCCAAAACGCGGTCCTCTTCCACAATCGCTGCGGTTGCTGTTTTGGCGGAAGTATCCAAACTCAATATTTTCAAAAGTTCTGGCCGCCTCCTTCCACCG
>CAKXAF010000007.1:0-6516 GCA_934869045.1 uncultured Nitrososphaerota archaeon
GTCCGGGTCCGGGAAGAATCCGGAGCGGTCCGGGTGGAGGCCTATACCGGCCCTCGGCGCTTTTTTGCCGGAGAGAGCGTCACCTTTGCCTTTGACCTGGCCGTGACCCCGGTGAAGCCGGTGGATAAGCGGGAGCACTGGCTGGATCACTACTACCACGCGGTGCCTCAGGATCTCCGGGAGGTTTCGGAGAAGGGGGCCAACATCGTCAACATCCACCACGCCCACGAGCAGACCCCATACATCAACTACCCCTTCTATGAAACGGAAAAGCTGGCGGATTTTGTGGGGAAATGCCACGAAAACGGCATCCGTGCCAAGCTCTATTACACCGTCAAGGAGATGACGGTGCGCATGACCGAATTCTGGGCGCTGAAAAGCCTGAACGGGGAAGTGTTTCCAACCTCGTGGGAGACAGGCAGCAGCTTTCAGGGGAGCGTTCCCTACGCCGATGAGTGGCTGGAGCGGATGCTGGGCCAGGATTACATGACGGCCTGGCGGCAGAAAATCAACCACGGCAGTTATCAGGACGAGATGGAAGCCTCAGTGGTCACCGCGCCCATGTCCCGGTTCAACAACTACTTTCTGGAGGGGCTTCAGTGGCTTTTGGAGAACACCGGAATCGACGGGCTTTACTTCGACGACGTGGCCTTCGACCGCAGCATCATGAAGCGCGTTCGGAAGCTCTTGGATCGGGATCACCCCCGCTGCACCATCGACCTGCACTCCTGGAACTATTTCCGCAACAACACCGTTGATGACAGCCGCCTGGCCGGATGGGGCAACAGCATGAATCTGTACATCGACAATTTTGCCTTTATCGACCGCATCTGGTTCGGAGAAGGATTTGACTACAGCATCCCGCCTGATGGGTGGCTGGTAGAGATGAGCGGCATTCCTTTCGGCATGATGGGAGAGATGCTTCAGGACGGTGGGAACATCTGGCGGGGCATGGTTTTCGGCATGACCAACCGGCTCCCCAACCCCAAGGATCCCGCGGGGCTGTGGGCGTTCTGGAAGGAGTTCGGCATGGCCGACGCGGTGATGCTGGGGTACTGGAACCCGGACTGCCCGGTGAAAACGGACTGCGGCCAGGTAAAGACTACCGTCTACCGGCTGCCCCACCAATGCCTGATCGCCCTGGGAAGCTGGTCAGACCGGGAGGAGGCGGTGCGGCTTCAGCTGGATTACGCCGCCTTGGGTCTCGACCCGGAGCGGGTGGTCCTGGAAATCCCGGAAATCCCCGGCTTCCAGCAGGGGCAGAATTTTACATTGGATCAGCCCATCCCGGTTCCGGCAGGCGCCGGGTGGCTCCTGCTGCTGCGGGAGAGGGCGTAAAGGGGGAAGAAAAATGGCGTCCTATCTGGATTTGGACACAGACAGTGTAGCAAAAATCGGCCTGATGTTTCTGGACGGGGATTGTCTGGAGGACATCCTGCTGGATCGATACGGCCACCCGGATTATGACTTCGATAATTTTAACACGTGCAAAATCGTGCTTCTTAAGCTGGAGCGGATGAATCCGAACCTGGGGCTGACGGCTGTGCTCTGGCAGCTCCGTCCGGACAACGAGGAAATCGCCGTCCCGGTGGCGGCGGGGACGGCCCTGCCCCTGGAGGGCTACCGGCCCTGTCCAGTGTTCGGCGCGGTGCGGCGGGCCTTCAGCGGGGAATCCGGCGTGACGGCCCAGCGCTCGGAGACCTGCGTTTCCCACTATTACCCCGTCCGCAACAGCGACGGAGAGATCGTGGGCGTACTGGAACTGCTGGCCGGAACCCGGCCCAGAATCGACATATAGGAGGCTGTCATGAATCAGAAGGAATTTTGGCTTTTCGATGACTGTCTGCGTATCGACGGCCGGGATGGGAGCTTTCTTGAAACCGTCTCCGCGCCGGAGAAGCAGCGGCATTTTGACGGAATCAGCCTCTGCGCCGCCCGGAACGCCCACGCCTGCTTCCAGCTTGCCGTAGTCCCCGCGTCTGGGGCGCTTTCGGAGCTGGAACTGCTTTGGTCGCCTTTAACCGGCGCTGCCGGGGAGATTCCCGGCGAGAACGTCCGCTTTTATACCCAGTGGTTCCACCGGCTCCATGAAAAGCTGGTGCCGGACATGCTGCTGCCCTTCGGCGGACCGCTGGTCTTTGCCGTCCCCCTGGACCGGGAGCGCCTGGCGGATCAGCGGGCAGGCGCGGTCTGGGCGGAACTTTGGATTCCTCCGGAACAGCCCGCCGGTGAGTATGCCGGCTCTCTGACCGTCCGCAGCGGGGGGCGGGAGCAGGTCTTCTCCATCTCCTGCCGGGTCAGCGCCTGCTCGGTGCCGGTGCGGAGCAAGATTACCGCGGATTTCAACAACTACGCCGACTCCCTCTCCGACTCCTTCGACTCCCTCCGGGAGAATCCGGAGCGGTACCGGGACGGAAGCTATCTGGCCGTGGAGCGGGAGTTCTACCGGATGTCCCGGGAGCATAGGGGCGTGTACCACAACCTTCCATACCGGCACTCCGGGGCTATGCCGAAGAGCTTTGCACCGGAGCTTGAGGGCGAGGGCAAAGCACTCCGGGTCAAGAGCTGGGAGGCCTTTGACGCCCACTTCGGCCCCTATTTTGATGGCAGCGCCTTTCGGGGGTGCCGCGGCGGCGAGTATCCGGTGGAGTTTGCCTATCTTCCCTTTAGTCTGGCATGGCCCGCCAACTATGAAAAGTGGGGCAAAAAGGGTTACCGGACCGAATACCGCCGGATCCTGATGGAATTTGTGCGGCACTTTGAGGAAAAGGGCTGGGACGCCACGGTTTTTGAAATCCTGCTCAACAACAAAAAGGACTATCGCTTTTTCCCCTATACCATCGATGAGATCTGGTATGAGCACGATCAGGACGTAGTGGATACCTACTATGACATCATCCGCGGGACCTTTGAGGACAGCCGCGCGAAATTTGTGTTCCGCATGGACTCCAGCAATCACTACGGCAACCATTTCGACCACCGCTTTTCCGATTACTGCGGTATGTGGGTAGCCGGGGACGCCATGTTCTCCTGGTTTCCGGAGAGCGTGGAGGCCATGCGCCGGAGGGGGAACATCCTTTGGATTTACGGGAGCGTACTCCAAGCCCTGGACCAGCCGCTTTTGTCCCTGTGGGTGTGGCCGGTGCGCTGCATGATGACCGGGACGACGGGCTTTACGGTCTGGAACACCACCGGCTTCGGCAAGGATCCGCTGACCTGCCCGGCTGCGGAGGGCGGCGAGGCGCTGTTCTATCCCGGGAGTCCCTTCGGGTTGGAGGAGCCGCTTCCGTCCATCCGGCTGAAATCCCTGCGCGGCGCCATGGAGCTGGTGGAGCTGGCCATGACCCAGGAGGCCGGGCCGCTGCAGGTGGAACTGAAGCGGCGGATCAACAGTGCGCTGGGCATGGAAGGGGAAGGGTCCTGGTTCCGGCCCAAACCGGAATTTGTCAAAACCCCGCCCCGATACTGGGACTTTGACAAGGCTGTTCCGGAGGCCGCGCTTCCCCAAGTTTATCTGGGCCGCGACCCGCTGCTGCCTCAGGAAATGAGAAAGCAGGTTTATGAATGCCTGGAAGGCGGGATTCGCCGCGGAGATGGTGTGAATTTCCGATTTCAATAAATACAGAGACCCCCGGACGCCGGCACAAGGGCGTCTGGGGGCCTTTTTTGCATGAAATGGGAGCTTTTCGCGCTTTGTAATTTTTGTGAGAACCGGTTAAGGGCTCATTTTTCCACTGATACGGGAAAACTGGCGCGGACGAACTCCCAGATATTAGCGGCGGCTTTATACGCGGCGGTGTCCGGCTCTGCAGAGGTGATGCGGCGGATGTAGTTTCCGTTAGAAAGGGCCTGGTAAAGCGTCTCCTGAATTTGTGCTGTCCAGTCGGGATAGTGGGCGGCAATTTTGCAGAGGGCGGCTGCGGCGTGGGAAAGGTGCTGAAAATAGACCAGATTGAAGTCCCGCTCGATGCCGAACTGGTAGGACGGTTCCGTCAACTCGTGGTAAAGAGGCCTTTCAAATTCTTCCGGCCGGAGGATCGCCAACAGTGTAGGGACTGTCTCCGGCCCGCCCAGCCTTCCGCAGAGGCAGACGGCGATAGCGCTGCGGAGCTGGTTGGTCCGGCGGCAGTCCTTAAAGAAAAATGTGCTGCGATGGTCCACGATTTCCAGCAGGACGGGCAGGGCCCGGACGTCGCCGGTGATCCCCAGGGCGACGGCGGCATTGGGGCGGAGCATCTCCCCGCCCTCCTCCATCATGGCGCAGAGAGCATCGCCGATCCGCTCCTTTCCAAGCCTCCGGCTGGACCAGATCGCTACGCCGGGACAGTCTGTGGACAATACCCGGCGGAGCTCCTCCGGATCGGTCAGCCAGCGGACCGGTGTGAAATCCTCAAGTCTTCCGGGAAAATTGAAGCCTCCAGCAGAGACTGCAGGCGGGGAACATCGATCTCTGCTGCCCGGCCGCCTTTGGAAAGGGCGAGAACAGCGGCCATGCCGCAGGCTTCTCCCAAGCGGTGCATATCCCGGTTCATTCGTACGGCTGATGCCGCGTAGCTGTCCATGGAGAGGCAGCGCCCGGTGCTGAGGAAACCGCTGACGCCCTTGGGGATGATACAGCCCAGGGGAATCGGGATCCGAACCGCTACCGTGGAAAGATTGCTGACCGCGTACCAGTCCTGGTAGGTGATTTCGTCAAAGGCCAGGTCTTTTCCATGCTTGTCGATGTCGGAATAGGCGTAGAGCAGGGTGTCCGGGTATTCCTTCTGGGACAGGATGTCCTCCAGGGTCAGAGTATCCTCCCCCTCAAAGTGCAGGCCCTCCCGCACGCCGATCATTGGGGCGGCGTAGAGAAAGCGTTCCTCGTCTCCCAAAGCTTTGGTGTGATGGGCGTGGGCGTCCAGGATGGCGCGGGAGAGTTCCTCCGCGCGGTACTGATTGACATAGCCGCTGTCAAAGTTGGTGCGTCCCAGACTTCCGTCGGGGCGGCGAAAGACCCGCACACTGGTAAAGGGCTGCGCTTTTCCATCGGTCCGGCGGCCAAAGCCGGAGATCTGACCATACATGCGAAGCAGATGCCCCTCGCTGGTGCCATCGATGAGAACGGTGCAGCTGATATCGTGGATCTCTTCTCCTAAAAGGGCACGGACGCCCAGAACTTGACGGTCCTTTTCATAGATTCCCAAAATCAGGGAGTCATATGCAATGGACACCCCGGCCTCCAGAAGGCGGGCCTCCAGCACGGACTTTTTGGCATCGGGATGGAACTGCCCGAAGGGGGCGAACACCGTTTTTAGCGCGTCACATTCCCGGTCGATTTCCTGATAAAGGCCTCCGGCCGCGCCATAATAGTAGCCGTTGACCGCACCCAGAGTACACATGCCCCCACAGCAACGGCTGCGCTCGATACCCAGAACCTTGGCGCCTTCCTGAGCGGCGGCTAGGGCGCTGAATACGCCGGCGGTTCCCAGTCCGGCGACCAGGATGTCAAAGTGATCCGCAAAATCCTTTTTTTCTGTCGGTGTGACGCAGACAGTACCTTCCCGCAGCTCATGGAGATTCATCCAGCTCATATCCGCCCTTCCTTTCCACACTGCATGCCGTGCTGGAACGCTGCCAGGGGATTGGCTCCCAACTCCAGGCAGTCCAGGTCAAAGGCGGCGGCAGTGATTTTTGACCCGCCGTCGGGAAAAGCTACCTTCCAGCCTTCTGTCACCATGCGGCGGGCATCGGAAATACCAGCTTCCTTTGTCACGGCAAAACGGATGACACATTCGTCCTTCCGGAAGGAGGGGACGATTTCCACCCCCAGGGGGAACTGTTCCTTCAGGCGTTCCGCAAAGCCCGCTGAGGGCCGGTGGCAGAGAACGTTGTAGGTCCGGCGAAGCGGTTTCTTCGGACGGGTGTCCAGCAGGTGTGTCCCTTGGATGGTACAGAGCCCTTGATTCGTATAGAATTCTACTTCCGTGCCGTGCTCCGAACGCCGGATCTCCACGGTTTTTGCCAGCAACAGGATCGGCAGACTGTTTTCTCCGGCGAACCGGTAGAGCCCGGTGCTCAGAGCGAGAAAATCCAGAGCGCCGTCCCGGGACAGCACCCCATTTTTCCGAAGACTATCCGTTAGAGGGCCTTCCTCCCGGGAAAAATCCCCGCATAGGGGGTGGAAAGCGGCTGTGTACTCAGGGGCCAGCATTTCGCTTGACTCCAGAATCAGCGTGTCCGGCTGGGCCCAGGCATACCCCAGGCCCTCCATGGACGCGCCGAGGACGATGGTTTGATAAAAGCTGCGCATAGAAAAGCTCCTTTCCAGGATCAGCCCTTTACCGCGCCGACCATGACACCTTTAACAAAGTACTTCTGAAGGAAGGGGTAAATGCAGATAACCGGCAGGGTCGTAACGATGATAGTGGCGTATTTGATGCTTTCACCGATCGCTTCTTTGTCCGTAAAATCCACGTCGTTGGTCATGGTTTCCGTACTGCTGAGGATCAGGATTTCCCGCAGCACCAGCTGGAGGGG
>CAKXAF010000007.1:6526-10045 GCA_934869045.1 uncultured Nitrososphaerota archaeon
CGCCGCGTCGAACCAGGCATTCCAATGTCCAACCGCGTAAAACAGGACGATAACGGCCACCGTTGAAAGAATCGTAGGGAGTATGATGCGGAAGAGGATCACGAAATCGTTGGCCCCGTCCAGTCGGGCGGACTCCTCGATGCTCTCCGGCACACCGAAGAAGGCCGTCCGCATGACGATCAGGTTCCAGGTGGAGATGAGGCCGGGAAGAATCAGCGCCCACAGGGTGTTTTTTAGTCCCAGTTCGTTGTTGATAAGGATGTACCGGGGGATCATGCCGCCACTGAAATACATGGTAAAGACGATGGCCACTGTCAGGAGTTTGCGGATGGCAAAATGCCTGCGGGAGAGCACATACGCTCCCAGGGAGGTCATCAATACGTTCAGCGCAGTACCGACGATTACGACAAAAAGCGTGTTGAGATAGCCGGAGTAGATGCGCTGGTTTTTCAGCACATAACGGTACGCCTCTGTGCTGAACCCCTCGGGCAGGATCAGCACGCCGGTGTGCTGGAGCAGGAGGTTTGAATCGCTGAACGAGGCCATGATTACATGCCAGAAGGGGTACAGGGTGACAAACATGAGAAAAAGCATCAATGTGATGTTGAACCCGTCAAAGAGCTTTTCCCGGGGAGAACGCCGGATTGCCATATTCGATTCCTTCTTTCTACCAGAGACTGGAATTGGTCAGTTTTTTGCTTAGGGTGTTGGCTGCGACAATCATAAGGAAATTGATCGCCGAGCTGAACAGCCCAATAGCTGTTGTCGCAGAAAACTGGGTTCCTTCGCTCAGTCCCATCCGGTAGACGTAGCTTGAGATCACGTCGGCCACCTCGTAGGTGTTGGGGTTATAGAGCAGGATGATCTTTTCGAAGCCCACACTCATGACCTTTCCCAGCTGCAGGATAAACATGGTGACGATAGTCGGGGTGATGCCGGGGATGGTGACATAGCGCATCTGGTGAAAGCGATTGGCTCCGTCGACGATGGCCGCCTCATAAAGCTGCGGGTCGATAGAGGTCAGAGCGGAAAGGTAGATGATAGTCCCCCAGCCCACTCCCTGCCAGATGCCGGAAATGGTGTAAATGGAGCGGAAGAACCGGGGGTCGCCCAGCATATTGGTCCGGGTCATGCCCAAGGCGACGCACAGGTCGGTGATTACGCCGTCCCGGGAAACAAAGCTGTGGATCATTCCGCAGATGATCACCATGGAAATGAAGTGGGGGAGGTAGATAATGGTCTGCACTGTGCGTTTAAACCGGTTGGAGCGGAGCTCATTGAGGAGGATCGCCAGCAGGATTGGGGCTGGAAAGGCGAAAAGCAGCTGGTAAAAGCTGATCAGCAGGGTATTCCGCATCAGCCGGAAAAAGTATGGCCCGGTGATAAAATCGGTGAAGTATTTGAAACCCACCCACTGACTTCCGGCGATACCCTTGGCAATTTCAAAGCGCTTGAAAGCAATTTGTGCGCCGTACATGGGCTGATAGCAGAAAATGATGTAGTAGAGGATCACGGGAACCGCCATGATGTACACGTATTTGTTTTGTTTCAGCTCCCGGACGGCGCGCTGCCACAGGGTCCGCTTCTGGGGCAGGGTGTGTGCGGCGTCCGCGCGTTGGGCAGTGGTCATGATGAGAATGCTCCTTTCCAAAGGTGGGCAGGTTACAAGCCGGCGCCGCCTCCCGGGGACGGAAGGCGGCAGCACGCGGTCGTTCAGCGTGCGTTGTAGCGGTCCAGAGCGGCCTGCTTCATTTCGATGACCCGTTCAATATCATATTTTTTCATTTGCTCTACAAAACTGTCGAAAGAATCAAGACTTTCGCGCCCCATAATGTATTTGATGACCATTTCTTCCTGGTATGCGTTGATATTCGTGGTCAGGGCAGCCAACTCCTCAGCCTCTTCCGGGTTTTGGGTGATGGGCGGAAGGAGGACCTGAGTGGCGTTCTGGGAGTATTTGTTCCAAGTGTCCACGGACTCCCGGACCCGGGCGTTTCCATCCGGGAGCTTGATAACGGGTCCGGGGGAAGGGGTGCTGCCGCGGCTCCACAGGGCCAGCGCCTGCTGGCGGGAGAGGCCGTCGGGATTTTTCTCGATCAGGTCGGTCATGACCGGAGACCCGTCAACGATGGTGTAGCTTTCGCCTTCGATTCCGAAGTTCTTCAGCAGGCCTCCTTTTTCCGTATAGAAGAAGTTGGCCCATTTTGCCGCCAGTTCGGGTTCCTTGTTTACCGTGGTAATGGCGAGGGAGCCGGAGGTACGGACCTCCCAGGCGCGGTGATGGAACAGCGGGTCGCTGCCGTCCTGCATTTTGGGATATTCGATGGGCTTGAGGTCATAAGTGGGATCCGTTCCTGCCATCGCCTTAAGGTAGGTGCCCATGGAACCGCCTGCAAAACCAATCATTGCTCCGGATTTGCCGGATGTCATGTTGGCGGCAATGGTTTTGGTATCATTCGAAGCAAAGTCCGGGTCGAGCAGGCCTTGGTCATACCAGCCTTTAACAAAGGCAAGATATTCCTTGTATTCCGGTTCCAGGGGGCCATATTTCACAATGCCATCCTCCTGGTAGTACTGGGAACCGATGCCGAAGACGCCACAGATGGTATCGTTAGAAATAAACGTATTGGAATCTCCGGTGAAAGGAGCTGCCGCCCCCTTTTTATCCTTGAATGCTTGAAGTACTTTCGTCCAGTCATCCAGTGTAGCGGGGTCGGAAAGCCCCAGGTCCTTGCGCCAGTCCTCCCGGAGAAAAAGCCCGCTCTGGGTGTTGCCGTTACTCTCGCCAACTGCCATAAAGGCGTAATAGGAGCCGGCATCGGTCATGCTCTGCTTCGAAACAACGTCGGAGGACTGCATCAGCGCTTTGGCGTCCGGCGCATACTGGTCGAGGAGATCGTTGAGCTGGATGATGATCCCGTCGCTGATAGCCTTTTCCGGGCCGCCATCGTAGCTGGTCCAGCCGTATTCAATAAAGTCAGGAAGGTCTCGGGAGGCAATCATGAGGTTGAACTGCTCCTTTTCCTGACCGATGGTCGGATGCAGGAAGTCAATATGGACGTTGGTGATCTTCTCCAGTTCCTGATACATTTTGTTCTCGCCATAGGAACTGATACTGGCCGCAGCGTTGTTGTCAAGGCCTACCCAGTAGGTAAAGGTGACCGGCTCCGCAGTCAGCTGGCCTTCCGGGAGCGTTTCCTCGGAGGATGTGCCGGCTGAAGAAGAGGCGGAGGAACCAGTCATATCGGAGCCGGATGATTCGCCGCCTTTTTCGCCGCAGCCGGCGAAGGAAGTG
The DNA here is from genome assembly GCA_934869045.1 of uncultured Nitrososphaerota archaeon. Classification (GTDB taxonomy): domain Bacteria; phylum Bacillota; class Clostridia; order Oscillospirales; family Ruminococcaceae; genus Merdivicinus. The sequence goes on from CAKXAF010000007.1 coordinate 9,822, forward strand.
CAGAGGAGCCCGGATAAAACAATGCAGAAAACAGATTTTTTTAATCGGGTAATTTTCATAAAAGAAGCCTCCTAAATTTTCAGGATAAAGAGGGATCAAAAAGAGAGTCTGCCGCAGCTTGGGCGCCCCCCTTCTCCCCGCGCGACGGAGCCGGGTGCGCTTCTGGTTTTGCTGCTGTTGTCCTCATTATATAGGAAGGCGGATGGAAAAGTAAAGCATTGATT
>CAKXAF010000007.1:10055-15130 GCA_934869045.1 uncultured Nitrososphaerota archaeon
AATGGATAACCGATTTTTTACAGGAAGCGTTAATTTTTTACATTCCTGCAATTCCGACACTCTATGCGTGGAAAAGAGAAGAGATTTATGCTATAATAGCCAAAGGGCTATAATGGGGAGCCGCCTCCCTGTGCCCGGTGCGGAAGAAGGAGGGACAGCCTGTGGGAAAAAGCGCGCTGTATCAGAAGCTTCGGAGTCATCTGTCCGGAAAGCTGCGAGTGAAAAAGAGCGTATTCGTGTCTTTTGTGTTCTCATACGTTGCGATTTTGCTGATTCCCTTGGCCTGTTCTGGCGCCATCTTTTTCCACACCCGGAAAGGGGTGCAGCAGGAGATGCTCCAGACAAACCGTGCGATCCTTATCCAGACCAGTCAGGTGATCGACAACGCTATGGAAACTGTCCGCACCTTCTGTCTGGATCTTTCCATGCAGGAAAATATCGCTTCGATCCTATACATCCGTCCGCCCTTTGACGTGGAGCAGCGGTATAATATCAGCACAGCCATTCGCAAGGACCTGAAAAGCAGCGCGGTCAAGCAATTTGTCAACGGATATTTTATCTATTTCAACCGCGGGCAGTTTGTCCTGACTCCCAGCGCCAGTTATACCCCGGAGCTGGCCTATCGGGAGTACTTCTCCCAAACCGACTGCTCCTTTGCCCAATGGGAAGAGCTCATGCAGACGCGGCACTATCAGGAACTTTACGATCTGGGCAGCAGCTTTTTGTATCTGCAGACGATCCCCTATACCGGCTCCGAAGCGACGGCAAACATTGCCGTTGTGCTGGACAAGGCACGTCTCATGGATCAAATCAGCCAAATTGAGTGGGTCAGCCGGGGCATGTTCTTTATGACAAATGAGGAAGGAAAGGTGATCCTTTCCAACCAGGAGCCGGCGTTTGCCTCCCTCGACTTTCAGAAAGAAGCAAACGGCGTCTTGACCGGTACCTTTGAAGGAAAGCCGGTATATGCATCCAGACAGCCCTCCTCCCTGAGCGGGTGGGAGTACTGCCTGGTCATGGACAACCGGTATCTGGACAGTGCCAACCGGACAATGAATGGGATGTTCTGGTTGTATCTGCTGGCCGCTGCGGCCTTAGGGCTGCTGCTCGCCTTCCTCTTTTCCCGCCGGAACTATCAGCCTATCCGGGAGGTAGTCCACACCCTTCAGAGCGGCCAGAGTATGTCCGAAAATGAAAATGAGCTCTGGTTCATCGATGCGTCAGTCAAGCGGATGCTGCATCGGAACGCCGATATTCAGCGCCGTCTGGAGATTCAGGAGAATCAGCTGCGCCAAAATTTCCTCTCCCGCATCCTGCGCGGCCGTGTGAACCTCAGCTATCTGGATGAGGCGGCTCTGCAGGAGAATCATCTGGCCTTTCCTTATAGCAGCTTCCTGGTTGCGCTTTTCCAGGTGGATGACTGCTCCGGCTTTTTTGCGGATACTCAGGCGGAAGCAGAGGAATACCCCCTGGACAGCATGGACTATTCGCTGGTGTTTCTGCTTCAGGAACTGCTGCAGGAGCGATATGCCGGCTATGTCTGCGAGGTTAACGGCGCCATTGCCTGTATCGTGAACTTTTCAGAAGGGGAGGAGGCCGTTATTCAGAGCCTGCGGGAGGCTCGGGAATTCGTGGAACAATCGCTGTATATTTTCATGACCATGGCCGTAGGAGGGACTCACAAATCTCTGGTAGGTATTCGGAACGCCTACGATGAGGCCTGTGTCGCCCTGGATCACGCCGTTCTGGGAACCGGCGGCAGGGAGTTTTTTTACTCCGCTTCTCATCAGCCCTCAAGCTACGGCTATTCCACAGAGTTGGAGCAGGCCCTGGGCGGAAACCTGCGGTCGGGCAATATCGGCCAGGCCAAGGAGCTCCTCAAGGAGATCTTTCACAGCAGCCTGGAGGAGAACCAGCTCACACCGGAGCTTTACCGCTGCTTTCTCTTCGATGTGGCGGCAACCTTTATCCGGGTGATCGAAGGGCTGGATCTGGAGGGAGAGGAGCTGGGCGCCGGCTGGATCGTCACCCATGTGAGCAGCCTGAGCGCCGCGAACCAGGTGCACGGCTACTTTGACGGACTCGCTGAGAAGATCTGTGAGCAGGTGGATGCGGGAAAGGAAAGCCACAATACGGCTTTACTCCGGCGAATTCAGGAATATCTTCGGGAAAACTATGCGGATTCCGGCCTCAGCAACGATCAGATTGCCCAAGCCATGGATATTTCGCCGGCTTACCTCTCCCGCTTTTTCAAACAGCAGACCGGAGAGGGACTGCTCAACACCATTAACCGCATTCGAATCGAGGAGTCCAAAAAGCTCCTGATCCGGAAGGAAAATCAGACGCTCAGCGAAATCTGCCGGCTGGTGGGCTTTGATAATACTACCACCTTCATCCGGATTTTCAAGAAAATTGAGGGCGTTACGCCCGGGAAATACGCAGAGCTTCAATCGCTCAGCTGAAAGGAAAGAAAAACGCATCATGAATGAAAAAGAAATCGCCGAGCTTCGGCGCCGTTTTCGTCCGGATAAAAACAACATTCCTTACATACGGGGCTGCTGCGTCAACGAAAAAGGGGAGATCGTTTCCGAATTCCGCCAGCCATTTTCTATTATGCCGGAGGAGGAACTGGAAAAAATGCTGGGGATCCTCCGGAAAACCCTTTCCGGTGTCCTTGGCAAAAACCTGATGGACATAACCTTCACGACCCAGCAGGTCGCAGACAGCGATGAGCACAGGCTGCTGATGGCGCTCCGGAACTCTGGACTGGAGGACGAGGAGGCGGTGCAGCACTTTTTTCAGAAAGTAACACAGGCACTGGTTCTGGAAGGAAATTATCTGATCCTTTTGGTGCGCGACATTTACGATGTCCCTTACCGTTCCAGAGACGGTGAAAAACAGGAAGAGGCGTCCTCAGAGGTGTTTTCCTACGTACTATGTGGAATTTGTCCGGTAAAGACCACAAAGCCCGCTCTGGGCTACTACCTGTACGACAATGAGTTCCGTACCTGCGGCATCGACTGGCTTGTGGCGCCGCCGGAAGTGGGCTTCCTGTTCCCAGCCTTCGATGACCGCAGCACAAATATTTACAACGCCCTTTACTATTCCCGGGACACGGCGGAGAATCACCCCGAGTTTGCCAATGCGGTATTTTGCAGCGAGCCACCCATGCCGGCGGCGGTACAGCGGGAAACCTTTCAATCGATTCTGGCGGAAACCCTGTCGGAGGAGTGCAGCTATGAGGTGATCGAAAGCCTCGGCGGCCAGCTGCGGGAAATGGTCGAGGAACATAAGGCCAATAAGGTGGAGGAGCCGCTGCTGGTATCCAAGGATACAGTGAAAGGGATTTTAGAAGACTGCGGCGTTTCGGAGTCCCGCGTCGCGGCATTTGACGGAAAATACGAGGAGCAGTTCGGAATGGACGCGGATCTTAGCCCGCGCAATCTGGTGGACACCAACCGGATCGCGATCAGCACAGCCGGCGTCAGCGTCCAGGTAAAGCCGGAGTGCAGCGGCTTAGTGGAAACTCGGGTCATCGACGGAGCCAAGTATATTCTTATCCGTGTGGAAGACGGCGTTGAGGTCAATGGCGTACCGGTACGGATCCCTGGCGGAAAGCCGGACAATTCGGTGTGAATCCATGGAAAAAATGTCAGCAGGCCGGAAGCAATCCGGAGCCGCGCGTCCTCTTCGGGGGATGCGCGGCTTTTGCTTATCACCCCAGAGGCTGTCGTGTCATACAATGGAAGAGCGAAGCTCATGGCTTTGCAATATGCGGAAGGAGGATTTTTTATGCCCAGTAATCATGGCGTTTCCTTTTCAGATGCCAGCTACAATTACAGGCGGGGCATCCGGAGGCCGGTTGTACCGGTTCCCGTTCCAGAGGAAACGGCATCTTCATGTGAAGATGCTGCGGAAGCGGCCGCTTTGGCTGCAGCCGGCTGCGGGTGCGGTTCTGGGATCGTTCCAGTCTGCGGCGGAGGATGCCCCAACGGCAGCTGCGACCAGGATTCGGATGTTCCGGTTTACGACTGCAACTGCCAGAAGGAGATTTCCTATCGACTTTGCTGCGATCCAAACGGCTGTTGCTGCAAGTATCCCTGCTCGTGGCGGAACCCGTTCTGGCCGGAGTTTGCACATCCACGCTGGCTTTGCTGCTATATGTGAATCACTATGCATCGAAAAAAATGACCGATACAGTCCGGTCCGGATAAATGGTTACGTTACGAATGATTCGCTCAGAAACTTTGCATTTCTCAATTAATTCAACAGAAGGGTCTTTCAACATCTTGATCATGCCGCGAACGTTATCCTTAACCTTTTGAACATTGATAACGGGATTCTCCTGCCTTTGTTTTTGCTGTTTCAAATCTTCAATCTCAGCTTCCAGGCGAATCTTAGTCGATTTGTAATCCTCCAGGCTATCAATTTCGGCAAGATATGCTTCACGAGCTCTTTTTAACGTTCTCTCTGCTTTAGCAATTAGAGCATCGAAATCAGTTGTAACTGGGCTTTTGACATGGACGATCTGCTTCTCTGCATAAGCATCTTCCGTTTCTAAAAAAACATTTGCCGCGTTAAAGAACAAGTCCTCTAGAATATGTTCTGCCACAACCGGAGGGCTGGAGCATTGCCCATGCATATAATTGATGCAGAGGAATTGCGGACTACGGTTCCCGCGCCCACTGTTTGCTCTACGGTAATAGCAACCTCCACACTTGCCGCATCTTACAATCCCGGCCAGCCAGTGCTTGTGTATTTCTTTGGGGCGGATTTTGGGAGCCACGCGGGAGGCACGACTTTCAGTTACAGCTTTTGCGGCTTCAAATTTTTCTTTTGAAACAATGCCGGGATGAGCATTTTCAACTTGATATTCTTTTCCGTTCACTCTTGATACGACTGTTCCGTAGTAAACCGGGTTTGTTAAAATTCGATTGACTTGCCTTGTATCGAACAGATTTCCGTTATGCGTTTTGACTCCTGCACGGCTTAACTCCATAGCGAGAATATAGGAGGATTTCCCGGCTATATACTGATCATAGATATACGTTACGATATTAGCTTCTTCAGGAATG
>CAKXAF010000007.1:15140-19934 GCA_934869045.1 uncultured Nitrososphaerota archaeon
CCATATGGAACTTGGCTTATTATTTCGCCGCGAAGAGCTTTTTGCTCCAATCCGCGTTTGACATTTTTGGAAAGCTTACGGATATACAATTCGTTGGTTGCGCCGTTGAGAGCATCGACCATAAGAGAAACATCTTCGTCCAGTACTGGCTCGGTGATACTGATTAGTTGTACGCCGTTTTGCTTTAAGATAGACTTATATACGATGCTGTCTTTCAAGGACCGGGAAAAGCGGCTGCTGTCGTAAATGAGTACCGTTCTCCACTCGGATTGTTCACTGTCTTCTATCATCTTCAAAAAATCGGTCCGCTTATCCAGTTTGCTTTCCATTGCACTGATTCCGGCGTCTTGATATCGCTTGATGATTTGATAATCATTTCTGGAGGCCCAGTCTGATAGAAGCCGCCACTGAGAATCTATAGAATATTCCTGCTTGTCTGTAGACATGCGCATATATACAGCGGCTAATTTCATATGGGCCTCCATTTGATTTGGGTTCCCGCTCCGGTGCGCCAACACCGGGGCGGGATTTTACAGATTCAGCTGATTTTTCAGAGCTTCTTGCAGGACTTGGGAAAAATTAACATGCTCCCTTTCGGCAGCTTCGTTAAGCCACTCCGGAATCGTCAAGGTCTTTTTGACTGCCTTGGTTTTCTGGCGGTACTTGTTCGCGTCACAATAAACGTAAGTGGTAAAGCCATTGTCGGCACGAATATCTTCCAGAGCGGATGGTGCAGCAATCTTCATGTTTTCATCCAGCTTAGCGGCCAGATAAACGCCCAGTGCTTCACTCGCCAGTTCCATAGTTTCAGGGAGCGTTTCTCCGAAGGTCTGGCAACCTTCCAAGTCCGGAAACTCAACCCAGTAGGAACCATCTTCATAGTGGAAAACAGCGGGATACACGTACAGCATAAAATCCTCCTTATCTATCGGGAACGGAGCGGGGCTTATTTCAGCCCCGTCCTCTTCAATATTTTGCTTAATAATCCGGTGGGAACGTCCTTCCCGTGTATGGGGATCACTTCGATTTGATCCCCTTTTTTGATAACGTGATGACTTCCGGTTATTCGAATCAGCTCCCATCCGTCTTTCATCAACGCCTTCAGCAGGTCTTTGTCTTTCATGTCCCCTCCTCCTTACAATTCTATTATAGAACGTATTATACGTATTGTAAAGAGGTCTTTAAAAGTTTTTTGCTACTCAATACGCAAAACTTCGGCTTGGGGCGGGTGTTTTATTTTTCGAGTTGTTCATACCGCCAGCGAATGCAAAAGAAATTTTGTTCTTGACTATTTGTTCGGTACATGTTATAATATCAGACGTGAAGAACATTAGTTCTATAAAAAGGAGGAAAACGCATGAACGAGCCAGCTAAAAACGGAATTGGAAAGGAGCCGGTGCCGGTTAGTTCGGCGGATGTGCCTCCTGAAGAAATCATCCGGCAAATTCTGGGGATTTTACATAGAAACCAGAACGGAAGATTTCTGCAGATTGCGCTCACAAAGGTTTCGAACCTTGAAAAGGCAATTCGCAACTAATGGTTTAGTCCGAGAGCTTAGGCTTTCGGGCTTTTTATTTTTCATAGATGCCGTCAATCAGTTCTCTGATGACGGCTTTTTTTTCGTCTGGCAATTTCCAGTATGAACGGATAACTCCTTTTATGAATTCATCGTCGGAAAGCTGAATCTGTGTGCAGATATAGTCGAATTCAGCATCTTCGTCCAGTCGTAGGAACATTTCCCCTTTTCCGGTTCGAAGCCATTCTTCATTGACATTGAATTCGCGGCAGATGGAAAAGATTGTCTGGTCAGATGTGGGGCGACCTGACTCTATCAATGCAATACTATTCTGTTTTAAGCCGATACGATCAGCAAATTTTTGTTGTGTAAGACCCAATGTTTTACGCACTTGCTTTATACGCTCATTCATAGGATTTCCTCCTCTCTGACAATAATCATAACATCAAAATATCCTCTTGTCAATAAAAATCCTAAAATCAATAAAAAAAGTATTGACAATAATTATTTTAGGATATATAATTATCCTGTAACCAACAGAAGGGAGGCGATAATCATGGCCAAGAAGAAACACATTCTTCCCCAGGTGGATTCTTCCAAAATAGAAGAATTGCTGACTGTTCAAAAAAAGCTGGAAGAGCTGCCCAGGGATAAGCTGATGTACATAGCCGGTGCAGTTGCGGCAATGTCGGCTGACGTACCCACAACTACCAGCAAGACTTGGAGAATTCGGGAAATATTAATCGAGCACGCAGATGGAACTCGAACCAACATTAACGATATGACGCCGGAAGAAAGGCGTGCAGCCGCTCGACGAATTAACGATGCGGCTATGGATGCCATCGGATATTACCGCATTGGAAGTGAAAACGATCCAAATGTTCAGAATCGGGAGTAAATCTCCCATGTGAACACAGAGGACAGGCTTACGTTAAAGTTTAGTTAGGAAGTGGACAAGCAATGAATGACATCATCACCCTGCTTTTGGTGGCTGGAATCATGCTGCTGTTCTTCGGAATACTCGGTGGGATCGGGGAACTGGTTCTTGGGGACGGTGACGACGATGAATGACCGCCGGGACCCGTGCAAAAGCTGTAATGTCTGATGTCAAAGGGACAGACGTTTTCACCAACGACGCAGACACGATGATGTTCCTTCAGGCGGATCCGTTTGACCGGGTTTTACAGGACGGGGATTTTGTGGACGTCAAACTGTACATCCGAAAAAACCGGCATGGAAAGACCGGGATGCTGCGGTTTCGGTGGCAGCCGCAGTATCACCGCTATTTGACAATCTCAAACATGGAGGAATAACCATGAACATATACGACGTGTACGAGGCGCTGAAACGCGCCTTGGATAATACAAGCCTGACTACAAGGGAATACCAAGCCGCCCTGCGGCTCCTGGCGGAGGTGTGCGGGATATGATCCGGTTCACTATCCCATACCCAAAGGACCGGAAACGGTTTGTGCGGGAGTACGGACTCAATGCATACTATGCCGGAGTCCACTGGTCTGTCCGGAAAAACCGCGCGGAGGCGTGGCACTGGGCGGTGAAGCAGTCCCTTGCGGAGCAGGACATCCGCAGAAAGCTGATAATCCGCCCGGTAAAGATCACATTTTTCTGGGATGACCGAATGGATATTGACAATCATGCATTCATTGCGAAATGCACGGTCGATGCTCTCAAGGGGTATTTGCTGCAGGACGACAGCAGACGGTATTTTCGGGCGGTGTCCCATGAGTTTTGGGATCGTGGCTGCATCGGAGTGCAGATCGAGGAGGTTTCCGGGTCATGACGCAGTACAACCTGATGAGGACCGAAGACCGGTTCCCAGATGTACTTTCGGTGGAAAGCGCAGTCAAGGGAATCCACTACCTGATGGACAACGAAAGCCGTTACATAGCGATCGCGCCCTCTGGATGGACGCTGGCGGAGACCCGGGAGGGGCCTTTGCTCCGGATCACCCGGGAACAGGCCCGGACGCTCTGTGAGGAGCTTGACGGGATTCTGGATGTATACGGCGGATAGAAAGAAGGAAAATAGCCATGGATTATCTCACTTTTTTGCAAAGCAAGGAGTTTCGGGCTGCGGACGCCGGATTTGAAGCGAAAAATCTCAATCCCCATCTATTTGAGTACGAGAGAGACGTGACGCTCTGGGCGCTGCGGAAAGGGAAAGCGGCGCTGTTTGAGGACTGCGGCCTGGGAAAAACTATCCAGCAGTTGGCATGGGCAGAAAAGGTGGCGGAGCACACCAGGAAAAGTGTTCTCATCGTGGCCCCGCTGTCCGTGGCACACCAGACCGTGAAGGAAGCGGAAAAATTCGGGATCCGGGCAGCCTATGCGACGGACGGATACGACTGTTCCACAGTCGGGATCTATACTACCAACTATGAGCGGATCGAAAAATTCGACGCTGGAGAATTCGCCGGGGTGGTGCTGGACGAATCAAGCATCCTGAAAGACTATACCAGTTCCACCAAACAGATGCTGGTGGAGAAGTTCCGGGAAACGCCGTACAAGCTCTGCTGCACCGCTACGCCAAGCCCAAACGACTGGATGGAGCTGGGAAATCATGCGGAATTCTTGGGGGTCATGACAAGAACGGAGATGTTGGCCACGTATTTCGTCCATGACGGAGGAGACACATCAAAATGGCGGCTGAAAGGCCATGCCCAGGAAGCGTTTTTCAGGTGGGTGGCCAGCTGGGCCTGCTGCATGACGAAGCCTTCGGATTTAGGCTATGAAATGCTGGGCTTTGATCTGCCGGAGCTGCGGATTCACGAAATCATCTGCAAATCCCGGGAAATCGAAGATGAGGACGGCCAGGTGCGGATGCTTCCCCAGACGGCCATGAGCCTGAACGAGCGGCGGAAGGCCCGGCGGGACAGCCTGAATGATCGGGTGATGGCAGCGGCGGAGATTGCCAACAGAGAAGAAAGCCAGTGCCTGATCTGGTGCGATTTGAACGCCGAGAGCGGGATGCTGGCGGCATCAATTCGTGGCGCCAAGGAAGTAAAAGGGGCGGACAGCACGGACTACAAGGTGGATACGATGAATGATTTCACCGCCGGGGCGCTGAAATGCCTGGTATCCAAGCCCAGCATCGCCGGGTGGGGCATGAACTGGCAGCAGTGCAATCGGATGATCTTCGTGGGGCTTTCGGATTCCTTTGAGGCATATTATCAGGCAGTGCGTCGGTGCTGGCGGTACGGCCAGAAGCAGCCAGTGGACGTGTACATCATCATTTCCGATACCGAGGGGGCAGTAAAGG
>CAKXAF010000008.1:0-17504 GCA_934869045.1 uncultured Nitrososphaerota archaeon
AAACGCTGCGTCCAGCCGCCGGATAATGGTGAAGGTATCAATAAACTGCGCGACATTGACCACAATAGATCCCAGAGAAATCGGGATCGCAATTTTGATCAGCCGCACCAGCAACACCCGTCCCCGCATCGCCCGGGGGGAATACTTAAGGTTTTCCTCCGTCACGCCGTCACCCCGGCGTTTGTGCAGGATCAGCATATACGCCGTCCCAATGAATGTGGAAAGGGTGACCCCAAAGATCGCGGCGGCAGCCGCATAAGGCGCGGCGATCTGCTGCATTTCCGCCGCAGTGGCCGCCTTCTGGCCGAAGAAGGCCCTGTCCGCCTGAAATTGTGCCTCTGCAAATTTTGTCACGCCGAAAGCCAGAGCCAGCCCGAAGACCAGCTTGGCGACGACCTCCACAACTTGGGAAACAGCCGTGGGCGTCATGTTTCGAAGTCCCTCGTAATATCCCCGGTAGGCAGACATCATGCACCCGAAAAAAATTGCCGGGGACATCGCCAGCACACTGTAAAGCGCGTCAGGGTTTTTGGCCATATTCACGAACAGCTTGCTGCCCAGCGCCATCAGCAGAAATCCGCCGATTCCCAGCAGGAAAAAAAACCGGGTCGAGATTGCGTGAATTTTCCGGATGTCCCGGTATCTCCCCCGCACCGACTGCTCCGCCACCATTTTGGCAATGGCGGCTGGAAGGCCGGCGGTGGAAAAAGCGTAGATCATTGTAAAAACGCTGTAGGCGGTGGAAAAATAGCCCATCCCTTTCCCGTCGAGGATGTTCCCCAAGGGAATTTTGAAAACCGCCCCGACCAGTTTGACGATGATCATGGCGGCTGCCAGGACGGACGCGCCCTGCAGCAGACTCTGGCTCTTGCTGTTCTGCAAATGCAACACTCCCATAGCAGACCGCGCCGGAGCGGCAGCGGATCTCCCGCAGCCCTCCGGCAATGCCTGCCCTATGCTTGACAAATCTCAAATGCCGGTTCTGCCCGGTTATTCTTCAGAAGAATTCTCTTCCCCGATAGATTCCTCCGGTTTCTCAGCAGATTCCTCCGCGGGTTCCTCCATGGGAGGCTCCTCCTCCGCAGCCGGCGCGGGGCCGAATTTGTTTCCGCATTTGCTGCAGTAACAGGCGTCTTTTTCATTCCGGCTGCCGCAGGCCGGGCAGATACGGATATTCTTCCGCTCGGCGATCTGGAGGTTGACCTCGTCGATCTTGGCCTTCAGGCTGTCGATCTCCTCGATCAGGGAGTCCATCAGCTCCTTGTTGTTAAAATCAGATTTCACCATAGTATAAACGGCGTTGCCCAGTTTTTCATACAGCGCCTTCAGCTCTGATGTCATCTGCACATACTGGTATTTCAGCTTCGATACTTCAACTACGTTGTCCGTCTTTTTTCCGGCAATATCCACCAGGTTTTTGGCAGAAGTGATCAAATCGTCAAAAACATTGCTCATCGTTTGTCATCCTTTCTCATCATTGGCCGTTGCACATCCGGCCGCCGCAGACACGGCGCCGGGGGAACTGTACCCATTATATCCCTTTTTTTCCCGTTATTCAAGGCAAAACCAGAAATTCCCGCAAAAGCGAGTCCTTCGGCACCCGGGAAAGGGGCATTTCGTCAAAATACCGGATCGCGCCGCAGAGCTTTGCGGCGATCTCCCCATCCGGTCCCCCGGCCAGCTCCGGCCGGTCCAGGAGTCTCAGCAGAACCGGCCGGTAAACCATGGGCTCGTAAGCGTGGAAGGAATCAACCCAGTAATCGGCGCCCAACCGGAATGGCCGGATGTATTCATTCTCCCCGCGGACCACGTTTTTCCACATGGCCAGCGTTTCTTCCGGCGCGCACCCCCGGTAATTGTAATCTCGGATGATTCTCCGGATCAACCGAAGCTCCCGGGTGCTGAGAATCCGCTCGTCATCCACATAATATTCGGTTTTGATAGAAATATACACCTTCAACGCCTTTTTGCAGAAATTCCTTCCCGCAATAAAGGGGTTCAGCGCGTGAAGCCCCTCCACCACCACCGCTGTGCGTTCATCCACCGTAAAATGATTGACCCGCTCGCTCCGCCGCCCCAGGGAGAAATCGAAAATCGGGAAATCGCACTCCCCCTTCTCAAACAGCTCGTCAAAGCACTTATCCAGATACCCTGCGTCCAGCAGCTCAACCGTCTCCAGATCCCTGCTGCCATCCTCCAGCAGAGGCGCCGCGTCCCTCCCCAGGAAAAAGTCGTCCAAGGACACCGAAACCGTCCGGATTCCCCGCCGGTGAAGGGCCTCCAGCAGATTCAGGGAGGTGGTGGTCTTCCCCGAACTGCTCGGCCCCGCCAGCAGGATGACCCGATTTTCCTTCAGCCCCCGCAGAAAATCGTCGGCGACCTGCTCCACCTGATCCCGGTAAAACTGCTCCGACCGCGCGACGGCTCTTTCCGGATCCCGTCTCACGCCCTCGTTGAGCACCGTGACATCAAACCGTTCCTTCCGGTCCGTCACCATCTCCAAGCCCTCCTTTCAACATTCCTCTCAGCGCGTCCTTCCTAGTCAGTATATCGGAAAACCGCGCTAGATATTCATACGGATATTTGTAATTGAACACCCGGTCGATCCGTCCGGGCCGGACGATCTTACTCACGCCGCCTGCCCCGACCGCCAGGATCGACTGTACTTCTTCCATGATGTACACGTTATACTTTCCAAAATAGCCGGGTTTTGCATACCCCACGTTTTCCAGATTGCCCACCGTGTTTTTCTGCCGGTAAAGATAATAAGGCAGATACCCTGCCGCCGTCATAGCCTTTCCCGTATAATCCACCATGGCCTGCACCGCGCGGTAGTCCTCGTTTCCGTCCATTTCCGCAAAAAGATCCGCCGCCCGCTTCACCGAAAGGGCGTGAACCGTGATATTCTCCGGTCCAAGGGCGACCGCCCGGTCCAGAGACCGCCGGAATCCCTCCAGCGTGTCGGTGGGCAGCCCGGCGATCAGATCCATGTTGATGGCCTCGAATCCGTATCCCCGGGCCAGCTGGTAACATTCCACGACCTGATTTGCCGTGTGCCGCCGCCCCACAGCCTCCAGCACGCTGTCCTCAAAGGTCTGAGGATTGATACTGATGCGGTTGGCTCCCGCATCCCGGATAACCTGAAGCTTTTCCGGAGTAATGGTATCGGCCCTGCCGGCTTCAATGGTGTATTCCAGGTTCTCCGGCGGATCGAAATGCTCCCGGACCGCATCGGTCACTTGCCGGAGCTGCTCCGCCGTCAATGCGGTTGGCGTTCCGCCGCCGATGTAGACCGACCGCAGCCGAAGGCCCATTTCGCAGGACAAATTTGCTGTAAAGGAAATTTCCTTCACAAGGGAATCCAGGTATTCCGGCAGCAGCTTCCGCGCCTTTGGATGGTCAATGGAGTGGGATACAAAGGAACAGTAGCTGCATCTGGACGGGCAGTATGGGATGGAAACGTACAGGCTGAAATCCCGTGGCTCCAGATCGGCTAAAAGCCCCTTTTGAATGTCCGCAATCTGCATGGCCAACTGGGCTTTTTCGTTGGAAACGAGGCATTCCTCTGTCATTTCGTCCATTGCCTGCTGTCTGGATTTGCCGGAATCCATAGCGTGCTGAAGCCGCTTGACCGGCCGGATTCCGGTGAGCACCCCCCATTTTGGCGTCACGCCGGTAATCTTCTGAAGCAGCCGGTAGAGCATCCGCGCGAACTCCATCTCACAGGCGTTTTCGTAGCCTTCTCCCATATCCACCCGTGATACCGCCGCTTCATCAAAGCCGCCTTCCCGTACCCGGACTGTCAGCTCCCCGCCGGAAACGTTTTCCCGCCGGATAAAGGCCAGATAGTCCGCTTCCGGATACTCCTCGGAGTCATACACAAAGGAAAACCGCCGCAGCGGAAAAAACAGCCGCGCCACGTTTTCCATCTCATACTTAAACCGGTTGCCGCTAAAAAAGATCGTCATGCTTGTTCATTCCCATATATGGATTTTCCGCCCGTTCCGCATCCAGCGATGAAAACGGCCCATGGCCCGGATAAATGTGAAATTTCCCCGGCAGCGCCGCCAGCTTTCCCAACGATTGGAGGATCTCCCGCCAATCTCCGCCGTAAAGATCCGTCCTCCCGACGCCGCCGCAGAAAAGCGTGTCCCCGGTAAACAGTGCGTCGCCCGCCTGGTAGCAGCAGGAGCCTTTGGTGTGCCCCGGCGTGTGGAGCAGCGTGAAGGTCATATTTCCTGCCTTCACCGTTTCACCGTCCGCCACCGTCCGCGCCCCGGAAAGATCGGGTACCGGCATCCCAAAAGCTGCGGAACCGTTTTTCTTCGCATCCGCCAGCATCTCCGTATCTGCCCCGTGGAGGTAAAACGGGATCCCAAACCGCTCTTTCAGCGCCGAAACCCCGCCGATATGGTCAAAATGCCCGTGGGTCAGCAAAATCGCCAGAGGGTTCAGCCCTTCCTCTGCTAGGCAGGCGGCAATCTTCTCCGGCTCTGCGCCGGGGTCGATTATCACCGCGTCGCCGTTCTGGTCGGAGACCAGATAGCAGTTTGTCTGAATTGCTCCAACTGTCAGCGCTGTAATCTTCATGGGGTATTCCCTTCCCGCGGCTTCTTCCGCATTTGATCGGTATCCATCACCAGGGTGATGGGCCCGCTGGCTGTCATCTGAATCTCCATGTGCGCCCCGAACCGCCCGGTCTCCACCGGAATCCCCTGCTCCCGGAGCCGCTGCACGTAAAGCTTGTAAAGCTCCTCTGCCAGGGGCTGCTTGGCCGACAGGATAAAGGACGGACGGTTGCCTTTTTTGCAGTCGCCTCCCAAAGTGAAGTTGGAAACCGCCAGCACCTGGCCGCCCACATCCTTCAAGGAAAGGTTCAGTTTGTCCTGCCCATCGGTAAAGACCCGAAGGTTTGCGGTTTTCTCAGCCAGATACCCGCAAAGCTCTTCCGTATCCCCTTCCATGACCCCTACCAGCACCAAAAATCCAAGGCCGATGCGGCCGGTTTCCTCTCCTTCCGCCGTAACGCAGGCGTCCTTCACCCGCTGAATCACCAATTTCATATCTGCCTCCTACTTTCCGGAACGCTCCACCGACAGCACGCCGGGGACCTTGGAAATCTTCTGGATGATGTTGCTCAAATGCTCCAGCCCCTGGGTGCTGATGGTCACCAGAACGTTGATGTTGCCGTTTTTCAGCTCCCGGGCGTTAAATTCGTGGGTGGGCACCCGCATATTGGCCAGCGCCACGCTGATGTCCGCCAGCATGCTGTTGCTGTTTTTTGCCACAATATCCAGTGTAGAACGGAACTGGCTGGATGCGCTGTCCGCCCACCGGACGGCTACCCACCTCTCCCGCTGGACCACGTCGTTCATGGACGCCTGTACGTTCAGGCAGTCCCGCTTGTGGACGGAAACGCCGTATCCCCGGGTGATAAAGCCCACCACATCGTCGCCGGGCAATGGGTTGCAGCATTGAGCGAATTTGACCAGACAGTTGTTGATGCCCTCCACAATGACGCCGCTGGAATTTTTCTTGGCCGTAGGCTTGACATCGGCCAGTTCCGCCTGGGCGATAAGGGCCGCTTTCTGCTGCCGGGCGTAGTCGTCCTTGACCCGGGGCATGACCTTGGAGAGCAGGATGCCGCCGTAGCCGATAGCCGCGAAGAAATCGTCCACGCTTTCCCGGTGATACCGCTTGATCAGGGAATCCAACAGTGCCTGGTACTCGTCGCCCCCGTAGTGGATGTAGTTTCGCTTCAGCTCCCGTTCGAACTCCGCCTTGCCCTCGGCGATGTTTTCTTCCTTCCGCTCCTTTTTGAACCAGGCGCGGATCTTGTTCCGGGCCTCGCTGGTCTTGGCGATGGTCAGCCAGTTGCGGTTGGGGCCGCCCTCCGCCTTGGAGGTGAGGATCTCCACAATCTCCCCGGTCTTCACCTGATAGTCCAGGGGGACGATGCGCCCGTCAACCTTGGCGCCAGTCATCCGGTTTCCCACAGCTGTATGGATGGCATAGGCGAAGTCCACGATAGTGGACCCCACCGGCAGGCTCTTGACGTCCCCTTTGGGCGTAAAGACAAAGACGTCGTCCACCGCCAGGTCGTTTTTAATATTTTTTACAATATCTTCCGCGCCTTCGGCCTCCTGCTGGTTCTCGATCATCTGCCGAATCCAGGCCAGACGTTCCTCCAGCTTGTCCTTGCCCTGAATGCCGGCCTTATACTTCCAGTGGGCGGCAATGCCGAATTCCGCAGTATAGTGCATGTCCCAGGTCCGGATCTGGATCTCAAAAGGGATGCCCTTTTTGTCGATGACCGTGGTGTGGAGGGACTGGTACATATTGGGTTTCGGCGTAGAAATATAGTCCTTGAACCGGTTGGGAATGGGTTGGAACAGGTCGTGGATAATGCCCAGGATGTTGTAGCACTCGATGACGGTGTTGACGATAACCCGGACAGCGTACACGTCGTACAGCTCCTCAAAACTCTTCCCCATCATGTAGACCTTCCGGTAAATGCCGTAAATACTCTTGACACGGCCCTCAATATGGGGTTCGATGCCGTATTCCTTCAGCCGTTCGGCGATCCGGGCTTTGATATCCACAATAAAAGCTTCCCGCTCCGGCTTTTTCAGAGCCAGGGTATCCTCGATTTCCTTATACCCCACCGGATCCAGGTACCGCAGGGCCAGATCCTCCAGTTCCTCCTTGACCCCCCGGATACCCAACCGGTGGGCGATAGGCGCATAGATCTCCATCGTCTCCAGGGAGATCTCCCGCTGTTTCTTCTCGCTTTTAAAAGAGAGGGTTCGCATATTGTGCAGCCGGTCCGCCAGCTTGATGATGATGACCCGGATATCCTCGCTCATAGCCAACAGCATCTTCCGGACGTTCTCCGACTGCTGCTCCTCCTTGGTCGTTAACGGGATCTGCCCCAACTTAGTGACTCCGTTGACCATGAGGGCCACGTCCGCCCCAAATTGACGGCTGATCCCCTCCAGCGTTGCATCGGTGTCCTCTACCACATCATGGAGCAGAGCAGCGCAGAGGCAGTCGGTATCCATCCCCAGCCCCACCAGAATAATGGCCACGGAAATCGGATGGGAGATATACGGCTCCCCGGACTGGCGCATCTGCCCGTTGTGGAACTTGGAGGCGCATTGATAGGCGCGCCGGATCTTCTCAATATCATAGGTCTTGTCGCTTTGTTTCAGCACCGCCAGCAGTTCTTCAAAAGTCCCCGCCATATCCCAACCCTCCTCTCAGGCTCCCGCGGACATGCCCCGCCGCAGTCCGCGCAGAATTTCCGATTGCTCCAGATCCACCTTCCCGACCGCCTTCATCTCAATGGAAGAACCGTCCGGCGCCGCCGTGATCAGCCCCAGCTCCTCAAAGATGTCTAGGATCAGCCGGTATTTGCAGTAATTCATTTTAGCCGAAACTGTCTCCAGATAGAACAGATCGATGTGGTTCCGGCACCCGCCCCGGGAACGGAGCAGCTTATACATTCCCCTCAGCTCCTCCAGCGATGGTGTGGAGATAGCCAGGATTTTCGCCTGCACCGGCTCTCCCCGCCGGATCTTCTGGTAAAAATGCCAGGCGTTTCCAAATTTCTCGTCGCTGAAATCCGCTGGCCGGATGTCCTTAAGCCGTATCGCAATGGAGACGTTTTCCCGGAAGGAATTCAGCTCCAGATTCGCCAGAATATCCACCGCCGCCCCCACCGGATAGATGAACCGGTCCGTGCTCATCTTAAAATACAGCACAAAAATAGATTTCCCCTCAAAATTGACCTTCAACTTCAGATGCTTATTCTCCGACAGAGGAAGGATCGCTTCGATCACGCAGTTTTTCAGCAGGAACAGCGGCTGAGGATTCTGCTCGCCGAAGGGCTCCAGCATCTGCAGCGCGGACACATCGTTAAGGTTAATATCCCCCGCATGAAGCACTTTATCAATTTTCATGCTGACCACCGGCATCCGGTCGTGATATTCCGCAGCATAAGCGTTTACCGCCCGGTCAAAATCCGGGATTCGCTCCGTGCGCAGGCTCATTCCCGCCGCCATGGCATGGCCGCCGAATTTGTCCAGCAGCCCGGCGCAGGAGTTAATCGCCTTGAACATAGAGAAAAATTCCACGCTCCGGGCCGATCCGGTGGCGATGTCCCCGTCCACCGATAAAATGATATTGGGCTTGCCGTAAAGGTTTAACAGCTTGGCCGAAACAATTCCCACCACGCCGTGGTTCAGCCCTTCTGACGGAACCACCATGACCCGGTTAAGCTTGATCTCCGGGTGCTCGGCGATCCGCTGCTCCACCTTTGCAAGGATGATCTCCTCTTCCTCCTGCCGTTTGATATTCAGGCCGTTCAGCTCCTCCGCCAGAGCCGCGGCTTCCTCCGGATCCTCGCTGAGGAACAGCTGAACCGCCAGCTTGGCGCTCCCCATCCGCCCGGCGGCGTTGATCCGCGGCGCCAAGCCGAAGGCAATCTTCTGGGAGGTCGCCGGCTTCCCCTTCATCCCCGCTGTTTCCAACAGAGCCT
Organism: uncultured Nitrososphaerota archaeon; assembly: GCA_934869045.1. GTDB lineage: Bacteria > Bacillota > Clostridia > Oscillospirales > Ruminococcaceae > Merdivicinus. The sequence goes on from CAKXAF010000008.1 coordinate 8,540, forward strand.
GAAGTCCCAGATTTTCGTTATACTCCAGTAATTCCAGCCCCTTCCGGACCAGATACCGATTTTCCCCGGTCAGAGGCACGATATCCCCAACCGTCCCAATGGCAGCCAGGGAACCGAAGCTCTCCATGACCTGCTCGTAACCGCCGTCAAGAGCCGCCGCCAGCTTGAAAGCCACTCCAGCCCCGCACAGGTCGGGAAATCCCCCCTCATAATCCCGCCGGTGTGGGTTCACCACCGCCGCCGCAGCCGGAAGTGTATCCCCCACCTGATGGTGATCCGTCACCACGACCTCCATCCCGATCGAATAGGCATACGCCACCTCCCTGGCGGCGGAGATTCCATTGTCCACTGTGATCAGCAGCTTGGTTCCCCAGCTCCGGATCTCGTCCAGAGCGGCAGTGTTCAGCCCGTACCCCTCGTCCAGCCGTTCCGGAATATACCAGGTGACATTCGCACCCATAGATTGCAGATAACTGTACAGGATCACCGTCGCCGTAACCCCGTCACAGTCATAATCGCCGTAAATCGCGATCTGCTCGTTGGCGTCCAGCGCCTTTTCGATCCGCTCCGCAGCCTCTCTCATGTCTGGCAACAGGAAAGGATCCTCCAGTTCCAGCTCCTCCCCCAAAATCTCCATTGTCTGCGTAGCTGTCAGGCCGCGGGCAGCCAGAATGTCGGCAACAATAGCCGGCACTCCGTACTCCCGCTGAATCAGCGCGCTGATTTTCCTGTCCGGCGTGGGCAGATTCCACTTGGTAAATAGCATGGGCGGGCCTCCGTCTGTCAAAAAATTGCAGGATATGACCTAAAAATACATTGTACCATCTTTTGCTGCTGATTTCAAGGAATTTTCCGTAAAGACTCGGGCATAAACCACGCATTCTCCCGGTATAAATGGGATATCAGCACCAAAGGAGGGATCCCCGTGAACCGCGCTCCCTACCGCATCGCCTTAGCCGGAAACCCCAACTGCGGCAAGACGACTCTGTTCAACGCCCTGACCGGCAGCGCCGCCTATGTGGGCAACTGGCCCGGCGTCACCGTAGAGAAGCGGGAGGCGCTTTCCAGAGACGGCCGTTTTCTGATTACAGACCTCCCTGGAGTCTATTCCCTCTCCCCCTATTCCCCGGAAGAACGGGCTGCTTCGGCCTACCTCCTGGACAGTCCTCCCGACGTCATTCTGAATATTTTGGACGGGACCTGCCCAGAGCGCAGCCTTTACCTGACCCAGCAGCTTTTGGAATACGGACGGCCCATGGTCGCCGCCGTCAATATGGCCGACGAAATGGCTGCCCAGGGGATTGAAGGAAACTGGAACGCCCTGGGGAAACTCCTCGGCGTACCAACCGTCCCCGTCTCCGCCCGGAAGGGCCGAAACCTCCCCTTGCTCCTGGACATTCTTTGGGGGGTGGCAGAGAAAAAAATTCCATGCTCCCCTCTGGTCCGCTATGATTCCGCCTCCATGCAGGCCCTGGAGGAATGCCGCTTTCTCCTGGCATCCTCCGGCGCGCGGGACACCTCTTACTATTCGGCAGCCTGCCTTTTGGAACAGGAAGGCTTTGCAGGAACTCCTGTCCCTCAGTCGGATTTGAACGCCGTCCGCCGCCGCTGGAGCTCTGATGTGGAGTGCGCCCTTGCCTCGGCCCGCTACCGCCGCGCCGAGGAAATCTCCAATCAATCCTTCCGCCTTCCTCCTCCCCGCGCCACCCTCTCCGACCGGATTGACCGGATCGCCACTGGCCGCTTTACCGCTTTCCCTCTCTTCGCCCTTATACTGGCGGGGATCTTTTTTCTGACTTTCGGTGCGCCGGGCCGTCTGCTCAGCGCCCGGCTGGAGGCCTGTTTCCTGTGGATCTCTGAAACCACTCGAGGGCTTCTTCTAGCCTGGAATGTCTCCCCCTGGCTGGCAGACTGGGTCACGGAAGGCGCTCTGGGCGGTATGTTTGCCGTTTTGTCCTTTTTTCCTCAGATTGCCTTGCTTTTTTTCTGCCTGTCCTTCCTCGAGGACAGCGGTTACATGGCCCGAGCCGCCTTTCTGGCCGACCGCCCCCTCCGGAAACTGGGCCTCTCCGGAAAATCCTTCATCCCTCTGCTTATGGGGTTTGGCTGCACCGCTCCGGCAGCTATGGCCTCCCGCACCATCGAAGAGGACAAATGCCGCCGGATGACAGTCCTGCTCCTCCCCTTCCTGTCCTGCGGCGCAAAAATGCCAGTCTACCTGATGCTGGCCAGTCTCTTTTTTCCGGAGCGCTGCGTCCTGGCCGTCGGCGGGCTGTATCTCGGGGGCATCCTTCTGGGGATTCTCACTGGCGCCGTTCTTCGCCATACTCTCTTCCGCCGGGCTGGAGCGCCCTTCCTGATGGAGCTTCCCGCCTACCGGCTTCCATCCTTCCGCGGCATCTGCAAAAACGTCTGGGAGAAATGCCGTGGATTTCTGACCAAAACCCTAACGGTTGTGCTGAGCATGAGCCTTCTCACCTGGTTCCTGCAGCACTTTACCGCCAGTTTCCACTACACCCTGGACCCCTCCGCCGGAATGCTGGCCCAACTGGGAAGAATGCTGGCTCCCTTGTTGGAGCCATTGGGCTTCGGTCGGTGGGAAACCGCAGTTTCTCTTCTCACTGGATTTATCGCAAAGGAGAACATTCTCTCCACCCTCTGGTTGGCCTTCGGCGGAGAAAATGAGCTGACAGCAGCTTTATCCCCGGCTTCCGCCCTCTCGTTTTTGGTTTTTATCCAGCTGTATCTCCCTTGTATCGCCGCCATGGCCGCCATTCGAAATGAGATCGGCTTGCGCACCGCATTGCTGGAAGGAATTGCCCAAACCCTTCTGGCCTGGGGATGCTCCTATATCGTTTTTCACCTGGCGCGACTTTTTTTGTAGAACGTCCCCCGTCCCATAACAGAGGCTCACCAGCAAAGCTGGCGGGCCTTCACATGCGAGCAAAATCCTATCTCTCTATTGCTGTGCCGCCAATTCTGCCCGAATGGCATAGCAGCCGTTCAAGGCCTGATATGTGTGATAAAACTGCTCCACCGGCACTGGTTTTGAAAAGTAAAACCCCTGCACCTTCTGGCAGCCCATACGGATCAGATACCGGCACTGCTCTGCCGTCTCCACGCCCTCGCAGGGAGCCGTGATCTTCAATTCGCGCAGTATATTGAGGAGACCGGACATGATCACCCGGTTCCGGCTGCACAAAGGTTCTTCCTCAGCAAGAAACTTCCGGTCCAGTTTCAGCACATCAAAATCCAGTTCCTGGATGATGTTGACTCCTGCATATCCTGCGCCAAAATCATCGATAGCCATCGAATAACCAAAGTGGAGTCGCTATATAACTGAACCGGATAAGAGCTGGTAATAGCACCTGTTCCAACCGTATCGTTGATGGTCAGGGAACCGCCGCCGCTGACGTCAAACAACTTATTGCAGCTGGTTCCCTCACGGGTAATCGAAAAACCAGCCAAGTCGATCGACACGGTATTTGCAATCTTAAACGTTTTCCCACTATCAACTGCAATCGTACCGCTCAGTACAATCTCGCCGCCTGCCTGGATCGCAGCGTCCAGCTCCGCCATGGTGTTTATGCCGTCGTCGGCCAAAAGAGTTCCGCCATCGCTGTTGTCAGATGTTGTCACGCACGCGCCTTCATGGCCCATTTTCAGCGTGCATCCTTCTGTCAACGTGCAAGCTTCCGTTAGGGTACCGCCGGCCGTTGGGTCGGACTGCTGAGGTTCAACTTCCGTAGCAAAAACTGTCGCCGGCAAGGTAATGGCCATCGCCGCAGCAAGAACTACCGTCAATAGTCTTATTTTGGTAGTCTTCATGTTTTTCCAGTCCTCCTTGAAACAGTTTTGAAACACAAGGCGGAACAGGATTGAAACAGAACCCTCCTTTCACACCTTATCCCAGGTTACAACGTTCGGCTTCCTGATCCTTTTAAATTCTGCTGCCCACCTTGTTACACAGCCACTTCTGAAAAAATGCAGCTTCACACAGTTCCCAAAAGTCTGCTTTTATACTTCCATCACATACCAGTCACATAAAAATCAAAATTAAAACGATTTTTATTGTTTTGAGACCAATGATTTTGTTGAACTTTGTATAAATGCATAAACATATGACCGCATATTACGATCTTTATACTATCAGTATCCGTTTCTTCTTTTTTATCAAAATTCGTTATTTCCGTAAAACTTTTATGGATGGTTTCGTCCGGCCTGTTACCTATGCGGCTTCGCCGACCGAGGCATATATTTTCAATACCGTAATCTCAAGCATCAGCCGTCTGTCAGAGAATCAGAGATCAGGAAAATGGAATGATTAGGAACAACAAAATATCCGCCCACAGCGCCATACGAACACCATGAGCGGACATTTTTTCATTTAATTTTTTCCTCAGACCCTTAAAATCAGCAGCGCCGCATTAAAATAGACAAAAATGGAGCAGGCGTCCACAATGGTCGTAATCAGCGGCGATGCCATAATCGCCGGATCCAGGCGGCACTTTTTCGCCAAAATCGGCAGGATGCAGCCCATCATTTTGGCAACACAGATTGTAACCAGCATACTGATTCCCACCGTCAGCGCGATCCAGATATTGTGGTACCGGATCCAGATCCACAGCACGTTGAGCGGCGCCAGAACTGCCCCCACCAGCAGGGAGACTTGAAACTCCTTAAACAGCACCCGGAAAAAATCCCGGGGCCGGATCTCATCCAGAGCCATGCCGCGGATGACCAGCGTCGCGCTCTGTGAGCCGCAGTTTCCGCCCGTATCCATCAGCATCGGAATAAAGGATACCAGCAGCGGAATCGCAGCAAAGGCATCCTCGTAGTGGCTGATGATGCTGCCGGTGATCACACCGGAAATCATCAGCACCAGCAGCCAGACCACCCGTTTACGGGCATGGGTGAAAGCGGAGGTTTTCAGGTAGGTGTTCTCGCTGGGGGCCATGGCGGCCATCTTTTCAAAGTCCTCGGTATTAGCGTCCTGCAAGACGTCCACGGCGTCATCGATGGTGATGATGCCCACCAGCCGTTGTTCCCGGTCTACCACCGGGAGGGCCAGCATATCGTACCGGCTGAAAATCTGGGCCACGTCCTCATCCCGGTCGCCGGTGGAAACGGAGATGGGGTTGGTTTCCATAATGTCGCCCACCCGGGCGCTGTCATCCGCCAACAGCAGCTCCCGGAGCGTGACCACACCTTCCAGAATACGGTTCGGATCCGTCACATAACAGTTGTTGATGGTTTCCTTATCCACCGCTGTTTTCCGGATTCGGTCGATAGCCTGCCGGACGGTCATTCCCTGCTTTAAGTCTACATATTCCGTGGTCATAATGCTCCCCGCACTGCCGTCCTCATACTTCAGCAGGCGATTGAGCATCCCGCGGGTATCCGAATCAGTCAGCCGCAGCACCCGCTTGACCACGTTGGCAGGCATTTCCTCCAACATGTCCACGGTGTCGTCCATAAACTGGCTGTCCAGCACCGTCTGGACCTCCACATCGGTCAGAGCGGTCAGCACCTGTTCCTGAACCTCAGAGGTCATGTAGGCAAACGCCTCTGCCGCTGTTTCTTTGGGCAGCAGACGGAACAGCATAATCGTCTGATCCAGATCCAACTCCTCAAAAATGGCGGCGATATCGACTGGGTTCATCTCCTCCACCACAGCCCGGGCGTCTCCGAATTTCTTGTCCTGGATCAATTCCAATGCGCGATTCATTTGTTTCAGCCTCCCTTTCAGGCGGCTGAAGACATACCAGTCCCAGACGGCCCAGCCTGAGAAGGGTACAACAAAACAAGCGTTCCGCATTGAGAACACTTTTGCCAAATCCCTTATCCGGCTGGGCCGCTGTATGCTGGTTTCCGTTTTTTCTATTTCGGAGCCTCCCTCCGGAACACAAAAAACGGAAATCAGCAGCCGCCCATTCTTTGATAATTGGTACTAGGGGGATACGGACTTAAGTCCATATTCTCTCACGTCCTTCCTGCTAAAAGCGCACTTTCAGCTTTTTCATTATAGCGCAGTCTTTCCATTTTGTAAACACCCTATCCGTGTTTTTCTGTAAAATTCCCGCGTTTCTTCAGAAAAGCTCTGGAAAAGCCGCCGGTATCTCTCCAAAAAGGGGGATACCGGCGGCTTTTGCGCCATTTTTTCGTTTTTCGGTGAAATCCAGGCAGTTATTTCCGATTCTGCTGCTTCCACTCCAGATACTCGTCGTAGGTGCTCAGCCGGTCGATCAGACCGTCCGGAGTGAACTCCATGATCCGATTGGCCACGGTCTCGACAAACTCGTGGTCGTAAGAGGCAAAGAGGACGATGCCCTTAAACGCAGTAAGGCCGTTGTTCACCGCCGTGATGGACTCCAGATCCAGGTGGTTGGTGGGTTGGTCGAGAAGCAGCACGTTGGAACCGAACATCATCATCCGGGACAGCATGCAGCGAACCTTTTCGCCGCCGGAAAGCACCTCCACCGGCTTAAGGACGTCGTCCCCGGAAAAGAGCATCTTCCCCAGAAAACCGCGGAGGTAGCTATCCAGGGCTTCCGGCGGAGCATACTGCCGGATCCAATCCAAAATGGAGAGGCGGCAGCCTTCAAAGTAGGCTGAGTTGTCCTTGGGGAAATAGGAACGGCTGGTGCTGATGCCCCATTTGAAGCTGCCCTCGTCAGGCTCCAGCTCCTCCATCAGAATCTGAAACAGGGTGGTAACGGCAATTTCATTTTCCCCGACAAAGCCCACTTTGTCGCCGCGGTTGAGCCGGAAGGACACGTGGTCCAGAACCTTCACACCGTCCACGGTCTTGGTGAGATTTTCCACCTCCAGAATCTCCTTGCCCGGCTCCCGATCCATGGTGAAGCCTACAAAGGGATACCGCCGGGAAGATGCAGGCATTTCCTCCACCGACAGCTTGTCCAAAAGCTTTCGGCGGGAGGTCGCCTGGCGGGATTTGGACTTATTGGCGGAGAAGCGGGCGATAAAGCTCTGAAGGTCCTTGATCTTATCCTCTACCTTGCGGTTCTGCTCCTTGATGAGCCGCTGCATCAGCTGGCTGGACTCGTACCAGAAGTCGTAGTTGCCCACATAAATCTTGATCTGATTATAGTCTACATCCACAATATGGGTGCAGACGTTGTTCAGGAAGTGCCGATCGTGAGAGACCACAATAACCGTGCCAGGGTAATCCATGAGGAAATCCTCCAGCCAGGTGATGGAGTCGTTATCCAAATGGTTGGTGGGCTCGTCCAAAAGAATGATATCCGGCTCGCCAAACAGCGCTTGGGCCAGCAGGACTTTGACCTTATCCCGCACCGGGAGGCCGGCCATCTGCTGCTCCAGCAGATCCACGGATAGGCCCAGGCCCTGGAGCAGCTTTCCCGCTTCGGTTTCCGCCTCCCAGCCGTTCATCTCCGAGAACTCATACTCCAACTCGGAGGCCAGGATACCATCCTCTTCGGAAAAATCCTCCTTGGCGTAAAGGGCGTCCTTCTGCTTCATGATGTCATAGAGCTTCCGGTTGCCCATAATAATGGTGTCCAGAACGGTATAAGCGTCGAAAGCAAAGTGATCTTGCTTCAGGACGGACATCCGGTTTTTCGCGTCAAGGATGACCTCGCCGCCGGTAGGCTCCAACTCCCCGGAGAGGATGCGCAGGAAGGTAGACTTTCCCGCACCGTTGGCGCCAATGACGCCGTAGCAGTTGCCTTCGGTAAATTTGAGATCCACATTTTTGAAAAGGGCCTGGCCGCTGAAGCTCAGGCTGAGATTTGAGACGGTAATCATTCCGAAACCCTTTCTGTGCCGTTTTTTGCGGTTCATCCGCATGCCTTTTTATTGTATCACAGGAGGGGACTGGAAATAAAGACTTTTTGCAAATCTTTTAAAGGTTTCTCAAAACTTTTCCAATTGCTTGCGGAACTTCTGCCCGTTTGGTGGGGAATCCATATTATCCAGGCCCTTTCCAAACGCTTTCAGGCAGCTTTTCCGTTGATTACTTCCCCTCTCCGTTATTTCCGCTGCGAATCGTATCGAGGTAGCTGTACAATGTAAACTTGGATATTTGCAGAAAATCGCAGACCCGCTCATTGGATTTACTGATCAGAAATGCGCCTTTTTTATCAAAGTAACGAAGAAATTCCATTGTCTGCCCCCGGTTCATCTCGCTGGGCTGGCAGCCGACCATATGGACGCCGTCGTTGAAGAGGAAATCCAGGATCTGTGAGACATCGTCCACGAATATCTCCTTCACCTCTTCCGGAGCGGTCTCCCCTGTCTCGCTCAGGTCATACTGGTTGTATCCCTTCAAAAAGTCTTCAAATTTGATGGTCTCCGTGATGTCCAGGTTAACACAGAGAGATCCGATAACCTTTCCGGAGTCGTTGCGGAAATAGATCGAGGAGGAGCGAAAAATCTTCCCGTCGCGAGTATGCAGCACATAATTAAACCGGTTTCCGTCCTGGTCCTTGCCGTTGAGCACCTCAAGCCCCAGGTTGGTTCCGCTGCCGCCGATCTTTCTGCCGGTCAGATAGCCATTTCGGATGTCAACGATGGTGTGATTGTAGTCCTTTGTCAGATCGTGCAGCACCACTTCGCAGTGAGATCCAAACTGCCTCTCCAAAAGGTCCATAATGCTTTTCAGCAGTTCCCGCTGCTCATAAATCGAGTTCATTTTGTTCCTCCATTGTCATCCAAATCTCTTTATTATCGGCAAACGGAAAAAATCCGCCCGTTCCGCGGCAGATGTTATCGACGTGCAAAAACGGCAAGACCAGCCGAAAGGTTTCGCTTATATTATATATACTTTTCCTTAGATGTCAATACGATTTTTAATGTCACAAAAATATTTTGCTGCTTTTCATGAAATAGGATGGCCATTTCATCCTTAATATTTCGAAAATCAGAAAAATATTTTTATTTTAAAGGTTTCTGGTTGATTTTTTCAAACAAATAGTTATAATTG
>CAKXAF010000008.1:17514-19086 GCA_934869045.1 uncultured Nitrososphaerota archaeon
TAATTGTATTGTGACCCGATAATGAAATCCCCTGAATCAATGGTCTTACAGAAAGGATGTTAATTAATGAAAGTTGAAGCAAAAATTGAAAGTATGGGACTGAAGCTCCCGGAGCCTCCCCAGCGCGGCGGCGTCTATACCCCAATCCGCGAATTTGGCGACCGTTTCCTCTACGCTTCCGGCTTTGGCCCGGCTATGGACGGCGTTGAGCCTGTTCTCGGCAAGCTCGGCCGGGAAGTTACCCTGGAGCAGGGCCAGGAGGCCGCGCGGCTCTGCACACTGAACCTGCTCTCTGCTTTAAAGGCAGCGATCGGCGACCTTGACCGAGTCAAACGGATCGTCAAACTCCTGGTTTTCGTTGCTTCTGATGATAATTTCTACATGCAGCCTCAAACTGCCAACGGCGCCAGCCAGCTGTTTGTTGATATTTTCGGCGAAGAGACTGGCTTGGCTGCCCGTTCTGCCGTTGGTATGAACGTACTGCCCGGCAATATCCCCGTGGAAGTGGAAGCGGTCATCGAGCTCAAGACAGCGGAGTAATTTCGTCCGACAGGGAGAGGGCTTATGGATAACAACTCGCATCTTCTGCCGATTCCCGGTCAAACCGCGGTCTCTGCCGTGGACGAATCGGTCGCCATGGACAACACGCTGACCTCAAAAAAGGAAATGATCTCCCGCAACCGTCCCGAGGATTTGGAATGGCTGCGTGATGCCGGGCTGGGCCTGTTCATCCACTGGTCGCTGGATGCTCAGCTGGGCTGTGTGATCAGCCACTCTCTGGTCGGGGCCTCCAAGGATTACACCGACCGGTTTTACGAGGAACTGCCAAAAACCTTGAACCCCAAAAAGTGGGACTTCGACCACTTGGCGGGATTGGCCCGGCTGGCGGGATTTCAATACGCGGTCTTCACCACCAAACACCACAACGGATTCTGTCTCTGGGACACCGAAACCACGGATTTCAGCATCCGCAGCACTCCCTACGGAAAGGATCTGGTCCGGCAGTATGTCGACGCTTTCCGGAAACAGGGAATCCGGGTTGGTTTCTATTTCTCGCCGGAGGATTTCTGCTATCTGCGCAGCCGTGGCCTGACCATAACCCGTACTCCCCTGGAACCCTATTCCAAAGAAGTTATGAATGGCTATCGCGCCCTGCTGACGGCCCAGATGACCGAGCTCATGCAGAATTATGGAAAAATTGACGTCATGTTCTTTGACGGCGGCGAGACCATGTATAATGAAGAAGGCGAAAGCCTTCAGCAACTTTGTATGCAGGTAGCCTGGGATCTCCAGCCCGGCATCCTAATTACGCGGGGCGCAATTCCCACGCCGGAACAGCAGCTTCCCGGTATCGGCGTGGATTTCGCCTGGGAAGGCTGCATCACCTTGGGCACCGCCTGGCAGTACCAGCCTACCAACGAGCAGTATAAGACCGGTCTTCATGTAATCCGGCTCCTTACCGAGACCCGGGCCAAAGGAGGCAGCCTTCTTTTAAATGTCGGGCCTGACGCCAACGGCGAACTATGCCGCGAACAGGAGGATATCCTTCGTGAGCTGGCACTCTGGCATTTT
>CAKXAF010000008.1:19096-19870 GCA_934869045.1 uncultured Nitrososphaerota archaeon
AGGCGGTCCACAACACCCGTCCCTGGATCATCACCAACGAAGACTCTATCTGGCTGCTGCGCTCCAAGGACGGAAACGCCGTCTACGCTGTGCTCTTTGATGTGGAAGGTTGGGATCGCGGCCAGCGCCGGGAATTTCTGCTCAAGTCTGTCAAAGCCAGTCCCGACACCGTTGTGGAGGTTCTCGGCCAATCCAGCGAACTGACGGAGTATCGCCCTGATCTGGACGCCCATACCTATTGGGAACAGCGGGAAGACGGCCTCCACATCTCCGCCATGCACGCTCAGCGCATCTACTGCGGCGTTCAGTGGAGAAACCCTCTGGTGCTTAAGATTACCCATCCTGCGGCAGCCTTTACCCCCATGCTTGTGCAGACAGCTCATGACCGGCTCTCCCAGGACGCCGGTGGTGCTTCCCTTTTTGCCGAAGTGGAGACTCTTGGAAGCTTCGAACAGGCAAACCTGACCTTCGACTTCCGGGAATATCCTGGCTTTGCTCTCTCGTCTTACGAAACCGGATGGCAACGCCTGTCCGGACAAGCCATCTCCGCCCCCGGAGTCTATTCCTGCCGTCTGGAAGGGCTTAAGTCCGGCGTTACTTATCAGTACCGCGCTGTACTGTTCAATGACAGCAGCACCATGCGGGGTGAAACGTACCTGTTTGTCAAAGACTGAATCATTCCAGCGAAAGAAGGTTGGAAAATGGGGATGGTGACCCCCAGGAGGATATCCGGGGCACGGTGGAAGCTGCCGGCGGAACGGGACGGTATTCCGG
>CAKXAF010000009.1:0-11085 GCA_934869045.1 uncultured Nitrososphaerota archaeon
GTCGAACATCGCGCCGGTTTTTTCGAAGGCAGGCGACTCCTCCAGAGAAAAGGACGTCCCTTTATCCAATTCCCGGAGCAAAAGGGCGACTCCCCGGTAAAAATGCGCCTTTTCCCGACAGGAGATAAAGGCCTCCCGGCCGTCAAAGCGCACCTCCAGACGGTCGGATATACCGACCGTCAACAGCAGGCCGGTTTCGTCCAGCGCAAAGCCCAGATCCCCGGCCAGCAGTTCCAGCCCTTCGCGCCATCGGGCTGGAGCCGTTTTTACGCAGAGTTTTTTCATAAAAATACCTCCGTTTTCCGTAAAAAATTATTCGTTCCATGGCCATGATACCACGGGTTCTTCGGCCAGTCAAGAAACAATATTTTCGGGAAGTATGCGATTTTTGCGTGAAGCTGGATGAGTGGGCCGATGGATAAAATTGCTCGGAAACGGAGTTTTTGATTCCTCTACCGGACAGGTGTAGCCTCCGGCTCCCTCCGCGCTAAAGCGGCGGCGTTGCGGCGGCGGCGCCATTCCCCGGGCGGGAAGCCCATTTCCTGCCGAAAGGCGCGGTAGAAGGCGGAAGGATCGCCGTAGCCGGTCTGAGCCGCTATGGCCGAGACACTGCGGTCGGTGGTTTCCAGCAGCTGGCGAGCTTGGCACAGGCGCATATCCTGGATGCAGCGGTGAGGGGTTGTCCCCCTCCAGCGGCGGAACAGCCGGATGACGTAGTCTTCCGAATAGCGGAACTCCCGCGCCAGATCGGATACCCGCACGCCCTCGCTGAGATGCTCGGATAGGTAGGCGATCATCCGGGTTACCGTGCCGGAAAAGGGGTTTTCCGGTGCGGAACTCTCCAGCCTGGAGAAAATTTCAAAAAAAGCCGCCCGCTTGGCGATTTCCGAGCCATCCATCCGCCAGGCCGCGTCCATCCGGCGCAGCAGCGGCAGGAATTCTTCGGGCTGAAACTGCCCGGACAGCGGCAGCGGATGCCGCGGGGCGTCGCCGTAGCTGCCCAGAAAGTGCAGATAGTAGTAAAAGGGGAGGCGGCTGGGTTCCCGGCCCTCCTGAACCAGCCCAGCCTTCTGAATGTACCATTGGCCGGGCAGCAGGGAGATCCGCCTGCCGTCCTCCCAGAAAATCAGCTCTCCCTCCAGCATCAGCAGCAGGACGTCAGAGTCCGACACCCGGGTCACATGGCATTCCTCCGGATCGAACCGGCGGAAGCTGCATGAAATGCAGGGAGGCGCCTGATCCAGATCCAGAAAGTTTCTAGATTTGACGTTCATGTGCATTCCTCCTTTTCTCCCTTCTCATTATACAGCACAGATCGATTTTTGCAAGAATCCAGCCGGATTTTGCACTGGCTTTTCCCTCGGAATCTTGGTATGCTGTTGTTAAAGATTGAGGAAAAGAGGAAACGTTATGCTGGCGAAACAAAAGCGGGAATTTTTGACAACCAAAGAACTGAAGCCAACCGGGTGGCTGAAAAAGCAGCTGGAGATCCAGGCCAGGGGCCTGAGCGGAAATCTGGACAAGGTCTGGCCGGACGTCCGGGACAGCCGCTGGATCGGCGGCGACCGGGAGGGCTGGGAGCGGGTGCCCTACTGGCTGGATGGTTTTATCCCCCTGGCCTGGCTGTTGGAGGATGCAGACCTGCAGGCCCGGGCCGCCCGGTATATCGACGCAATCCTGGAACGGCAGCAGCCCGATGGCTGGCTCTGCCCCTGCACCATGGAGGAGCGGGACGGCTACGATATGTGGGCGCTGATGCTCATCGGCAAGGTGCTGGCCGTGTACGGCGACTGCACCGGCGATCCCCGGATCGAGGGCGCCCTCTACCGGGCGCTGCGGCAGTTCAGCGATCACCTGAACCACCGGACGCTCTTCCAGTGGGGGGCGGCGCGTTGGTTTGAGTGCCTCATTCCCATTTTCTGGCTTTATGAGCGGCGGCCGGAGGAGTGGCTGCTGGACCTGGCCATCCGTCTCCGTTGTGAAGGCTTTGACTATGAGGCGCTTTATCAGAACTGGATCTTTGCTCAGCCGCGGAAATACTGGAATTTTTTGAGCCACGTGGTCAACGCCGGAATGAGCTTGAAAGCTTCCGCCCTGCTGTCGCGGGTCACCGGAGGCGATCCCGATGCTTTTGCGGAGACAGCCTGGCAAACCCTGATGCGGGATCACGGGATGCCCTGCGGCCATTTTTCCGGCGATGAGTGCCTGGCCGGGACTAGTCCCATCCGGGGCAGCGAGCTTTGCTCCGTGGCGGAGGCCATGTATTCCTACGAGTGGCTGGCAGCCATCACCGGCAAGGACAAGTGGAGCGACCGGCTGGAGGCGGCAGCTTTCAACGCCCTGCCCGCCGCTATCAGCCCCGACATGTGGAGCCACCAGTACGATCAGATGACCAACCAGGTGCAGTGTACCCGCTTTTTCGAAGGACAGATCCCTTTCGGCACCAACGGCCCGGAGTCCCACCTTTTTGGCCTGGAACCCAATTTCGGCTGCTGTACCGCAAACTTCAATCAGGCGTGGCCGAAGTTCGCTTTATCGGCGCTGATGCGGGTGGAGGACGGCCTGGCCGTGACCGCTATCGCCCCGGTGAGGGCGGAGCTCCTGGTGGACGGCTGCCCGGTGTCCTGCGAAATTGAGACCAGCTATCCCTTTGAGGACGGCTACAGGGTTCGGATCAAAACCGGACGGCCGGTACGGTTTGCGCTAGACCTGCGGATCCCGGGCTTTGCACAGAGCGCCCGGGTGGACGGCGCCGAAGTCCAGCCGGGGATGCCCTTCCGCGTGGAGCGGGAATGGCAGGGGGAAACGGTCGTGACCGTCTGCTGCACCTTTGCTGCGGAATATGTCCGGCGTCCCAGCGGTATGTTCTGTGCCCGCCGCGGCCCGCTGCTGTACGCCGTGCCCATCCGGGAGCAGTGGAACCGCCTTGAATACACCAGGGATGGGGTAGAGCGAAAATTCCCTTACTGTGACTACGAGCTCCTTCCCATGTCGCCGTGGAACTACGGCTTTACCGGCGGGGAGCTGGCCTTTGTCCAGGGGGAAACCGGCAGCTGCCCCTTCTCCCCGGAGGGTGCGCCGGTCTTTCTGGAAACAGAGCTTGCCCGGATCGACTGGCGGATGAGGGACGGCATCTGCGAGGAATTTCCGCGGTCGGCGGAAGCTCTCTCCGCACCGGAGCGGATGCGGCTGATCCCCTACGGCTGCACCAATCTACGGATGACCGAAATGCCCCTGGTGGAGGCGTTAAAATGATACAGGAGCGCAGATGATGCGGCCCAATAAAGGGATTCCCCCAAAGAAGATCCGTTCCCCAATCAGCAAAAGGGGGCCCGGACGCAGCAGATGTGCGTCCGGCCCCCTTCCTTGTCGGGAACTGTTCACGCCGGGAGCCGGAAAGCCAGAAAACGCCCCAGAGCCGCTCCCAAAATGCAGAGAACCGCGCTTAGGACCACATAGGCTCCGGCGGTGAGGTACCGGCCGCTTTCGAAGAGCGCCAGAGCCTCCAGGGAAAAGGTCGAAAAAGTCGTGAAGCCGCCGCATACGCCGGTTTTCCAGAAAAGCAGCCACGCCGCCGGAAGGTTCCTCCGGTCGGAGATCCCCGCGATAAAGCCGATGAGCACCGCTCCTGCCAGATTGACGGCGAAGGTCAGAACGGGAAAGGCCGTCCTGACCGGCAACAGGCTGATGAGATACCGCCCCGCTGCGCCTGCCGCTCCTCCCAGGGCCACGGCTGCCACGCCGCTCATCGTCCGTCCTCCTCCAGCCGGACGTGTTTGGCAACAAAGACCCATCGTTGGGTGTCGGGAGCGGGCGGTTCGGTGCTGTCCTCCGCATAGAGGGCCGACAGGACCAGTCCGGCGCGGTGGAGGGCCTCCTCCACCTGTTCCAGGGAATAGGCCCGTTCAGCAAAGCTTTCCTCCATCCGCCGGTAGGAACCATCCTCATCACTGGCAAAAATGGTCAAGTCCATCTGGACGATCCCATCCTCTTCAAGGGTATTCTGCCAAGCGCAGAACACATCGTCGTAGTCATAGAGGAAAGCGTTGTCCGCCAGGATCTCCGCGTGCTTGTAGGGGGTGTTCAGGTCAAAGACAAAGACCCCGTCCGGATGGAGGAACAGCGCCGCCCGGGCGATGGCCTGGCAGAAATCATCGTAGTCCGTCAGGTGGTTCAGGGTGTCCAGAGCGCAGACCACGGCATCTACCGTACCGTACAGGTCCAGCCCGGTCATTTCCTGACAGAGGTAGGTGATGTCCCGGCCGCTGGCAATGCGCTTTTTTGTGGCGGCCCAGAGCATCTCCTCAGAATTATCCACACCGATGACATCGTAGCCGATTCCGGCCATTACCTCCGAAAGCGAGCCGGTCCCGCAGCCCAGGTCCAGCAAAATCCCCCGAAATCCACCGTTTTCCAGGATGCGGGCATCAAAATAAGAACCCCGCTTTTGATAGTCGATCTCCGAGGTCAGCAAATCGTAAACCGAGGCGAACTGGCTGTAATGGCTCATGGTGTATTCCTCCGAAAAAAGTTTTCGCCCGTCCTTTGCCGGAAGGCGGCAGCCTTGGAAAGGGCGCGTCCTTCCCAGCGCTCACTCTGCCGGAGACGTCCCTTTTTCCTTGAGCCGCTGGAAAACCACCTCGTAGCCGTCGCAGCCATAATGCAGCGAGCGGTTGACCCGGCTGATGGTGGCGGTGCTGGCGCCGGTTTCCGCGACGATGTCGCTGTACACCTTGTTTTCGCTGAGCATCTTGGCCACCTGAATGCGCTGGGCCAGAGCCTTCAGTTCCTGAACGGTGCAGAGGTCTTCGAAAAATTTATAACACTCTTCCATGGTTTTCAGCTCCAGAACGGCGCTGAAGAGGAATTCCACATTGAATTCCCTGAGCTTTTCATTCATGTTACCGATCCTCTCTGCCTGCCGGCTTCGATTTTAGTTCAATCCCCGGATCGCCCGGGTTCTCCTCTTTGATTTTAGCACTACACAGTATGAAAGTCAACTGTTTTGCGAAAACCTCTTTTCTGAAAACAGGCATTTCTGCCTCAGAGCAGTGGCTGACATCAGGTCGTACGGATCCGGTAAAAGGCAGCAGGCTTCCGGGAACGGCCGAAAAGCCCCTTTTTCCTTGGTTGGGTCATTTCATAGACAATGCAGTCGAAGAGGCCGTTGGCGGTGGATACCGGCAGGATTTCTCCTACACGCATGGTCATGCCGGCCTTCTGCATCACCCGCCCGCTGGCGGGATTTTCCATAGCGTGCTTAGCAATCACGGCACGGTAGCCCACCACGTTCAGGCCGAAATCCAGCACCGCCCGCAGCGCTTCGGTGGCATATCCATGGTTCCACCAGGGCTCGCCCAGGCAGTAGCCCGCCTCGCTGCGGCGGGGGTCGTCCGCGCATTCCACCAGTCCAATGGAACCGACGGGGAATCCCAGTTCTTTGGGAACGACAGCCCATTCATAAAAGTCCTTGTTCCGGTACTCCCGTACCCAGCTGCAAAGAACCTGGCGGGTCTCCTCCGGAGTTTTGTGAGCAGCCCAGACCAGGCAGCGGGTGACATGGGGATTGCTGGCCCAGTTGCGGAACATGGCGTCGGTATCCTCTGCCGTAAAGCGGCGGAGGATCAGGCGGTCAGTTTCGAGAATCACAGTGCCCAGATGTCTCAAAGCGGCATCTCCTTTGCGGCCTGCAAAAGCAGGATGGTAACGGCCGTCTCAAAACGGATAAAAATTTTAGGCGGCGCATGGCGGATTTTTCCCAGAACGGACATAGGAATCCGGCCGGATTTGTGCTATAATAACCACAGGGCCTCTTCCGTTTTGGAAAAGGAACGCCGCTGCTGCGGCTTTTGGAGCCTGACGGGATTGGAAGAGAACGCTTCAAGACCGGCTCCGCGGTGCAGGCAGTTCCTTTCTATTATAGCACATCCGTCAACAAAATAACACGGCCTTGCCGGAAAGTCAAGGTGCTTATGAAAAATCTTGTCGATCTTCACGTCCATACCGGCCACAGCTTTGACAGCGAAGAAACCATTGAGGCGCTCTGCCGGAAAGCGGACGTCCTGGGTCTGGCTGCCTTTGCCGTCACCGATCACTGTGACGTGAACGCCCAGTCCCTTCCCGAAGCGCGCATGCTGGTGTCCGCATCCGCGGCAGATGTCCGGCGGATGAGAACCCGGTGTTCCGCGGAAATCCTGACTGGCGTGGAACTTGGGGAACCTCTGGAGGATCCGGCGTATGCGGAGGAAATATTGGGGCTGGAGCCCTACGACGTGGTGCTGGGATCCGTCCACAACCTGCCCGGGATGGAGGACTTTTATTTTCTCGACTGCAGCTCCTGCGACCTTCGCGGCCTGCTGGAGCCTTATTTTGAGGAGCTGATCCGGCTGGCCCAGTGGGGAAAGTGCGATGTCATCACCCACATCACCTACCCCCTTCGGTACATCGAGGGCAGATATGGGCGCAGGGTGGATCTGGAACCCTACAGCAGCCTGGTGGACGAGCTTTTCCGCACCGTTATTGCCAGAGATCTGGCGCTGGAGGTCAATTCCAGCGGCCTGCGCCAGGAAATCGGGAGGCCTCTGCCGGACGAACGCTTCCTGAAGCGGTATTATGAGCTGGGGGGCCGGAGGCTGGCCTTCGGCTCGGATGCTCACGCAGCCAAGGACCTGGGAAGCGGTATCCTGGCCTGTCAGGAAATGGCGCGGCGGCTGGGCTTTACAGAGGCCGTCTCCTTTCGGGGACGCCGGGTTTGTCCAATTGCGTTGGCGGATGACGTCGGCTGACTGCGGGATCCTTTCCGGGAACCCTCTGTCAACGCCTGATGGTCAAGGAACTTGTCCCCGGTGCGCTGGAGCACATTCACGGGACTGTGGAATACGACTGCTACCAAACTCTGCTGTAAAAGCGGAAATATGGAGGGTACAACCATGGATTTTCAGGAGATTCAGGAACGGATGCACGGGGGCAGGCTCTACTACTGCACCGACCCGGCGCTGCAGGCGGAGCAGGCCGTCTGTTTAGAGCTTTTGTACGATTTCAACCAGACCCGCCCATCCCAGGGGGAGAAGCGTGCGGAGCTGTTGAAAAAGCTGCTGGCCGAAGTGGGGACGGACTGCTACATCGAACCGCCTCTCCATGCGAACTGGGGAAGGCATACCCATCTGGGGGACCGGGTTTACGCCAATTTCGGGCTGACGCTGGTGGATGATACCGATATTTTTATCGGCAGCTACACCATGCTGGGCCCCAATGTGGTGCTGGCTGCGGCGGGGCATCCCGTGGAGCCGGGCCTGCGCCGGAAGCAGGCCCAGTACAATCTCCCCATCCATATCGGTGAGAACGTCTGGATCGGTGCGGGGGCCATCGTTCTGCCCGGCGTGACCATTGGAGAAAACTCCGTCATCGGCGCGGGGAGCGTGGTGACGAAGGATATCCCTGCTAACGTGGTGGCGGTGGGAAACCCCTGCCGGGTTCTGCGGGAAATTAACGGCCGCGATCGGGAATACTATTTCCGTGACCGGAAGATCGACATCGACTGACAGGGAGGATGTATGCGGTTCTGCCGGATGAAAGGCCAGCTGGCCGGAACTTGCTATTTTGAGTTTCAAAAGGGCTGGCAGCGGGAGCGGTTCTGGAAGGACGACTCCCTTTATTTGTCCGATGAGGATTTTGACCAGCTGGGGCTTGCCGTCCTTTTTTTCCGGGCGATCCCGGGATTTGACTGCTGCGGCCCCACCCTGGTTTCCGCCGCGCAGTGGGACAAGCTGCTGGCGGAATCCGCCGGAGCGGCGCCGGATACCCGGGAGGCTCTGGAAGAGATTGACGAGTGGGCCCGGGAGTGCTTCAGGCAGGAGCCGGGTTTCTCCGTTTTGGGCATTTGAACACGAAAGGAAGAACGTTATGGCAACACTAACCCGCGCGCTTTCGGCTGACGGTTCGGTAATGGCGATGGCCATGGACTCCACCGACATCGCCGCCCGAATCGAGGCCATCCACCATACCTCCGCCGTGATGACGGCTGCGGTCGGCCGGCTGGCTACCGCTGCCTCCATGATGGGGCTGCTGCTCAAGGGGGCGGGAGACTCCCTTACCCTGAGACTGGACGGGGGCGGCCCCGCCGGGACCATTATCGCCGTCTCCGACAGCTGCGGAAACGTCAAAGCCTACGCCCAGAATCCTGTGGTGGAGCTGCCCTTAAACAGCAAAGGGAAACTGGACGTGGCCGGGGCCGTGGGGCGCAGCGGCTACCTCAGTGTGATCAAGGATCTGGGCCTCAAGGAGCCGTACAGCGGCCAGACCCCCATTGTCTCCGGTGAAATCGCCGAGGACATCACCAACTACTACGCGGTCAGCGAGCAGACGCCCACTGTCTGCGCCCTTGGAGTGCTGGTCAATCCGGATTTGACTGTTCGGGCCGCAGGCGGGTTCCTGGTTCAGCTGCTGCCCTTTGCCGGGCAGGAGGTCATCGACGTGCTGGAACGGAACATTAGCGGCATTCAGCCGGTTTCCGCCATGATCGACCAGGAGATGACCCCGGAGGAAATCTGCCGCCTGGTTCTTGCAGGGCTGGACCCCCAAACCACCGGGAGCTGCTCCCCGACCTACCGCTGCGACTGCAGCCAGGAGCGGGTGGAGCGCGCGGTGGTCAGCCTGGGGCGGGACCAGCTCCGGCAGCTTATCGAGGAGGATCACGGCACGGAGGTCTGCTGTCACTTCTGCGGCAAAAAGTATCCGTTCAGCGAGGAGGAGCTCCGGGGGATTCTCCAGCGTGCAACTCACTGACACCGGACAGAAAGGCGGTTCCATGAGAGTCATGATGATCGGCGACGTCGTCAGCCAGCCGGGCTGCGACTTTCTGCGCCAAAGGCTTCCGGCATTTAAAAGAGAGCAAAAAATCGACGCCGTGGTCTGCAACGGGGAAAATTCCGCCGTTGGGAACGGCGTTCTGCCCCACTCGGCGGACTTCCTGTTCGACAGCGGGGTAGACGTCATCACCGGCGGCAACCACACCCTCCGCCGCCGGGAAATCCAGGATTACCTGGATGAGCATCCGGCCCTGCTGCGCCCTGCCAACTACCCCGAGGGCTGCTATGGAAACGGCTGGTACCGGCTGGACCTGGGGTTTGCCTCCCTGCTGGTGATCAGCGTCATGGGGCAGGTCTATCTGGAACCCATCGGCAGCCCGTTTTCCTGCTGTGACCGGATCCTCCGGGAGGTGCAGGCCGACTTTACAGTCGTGGATTTCCACGCGGAGGCCACGGGAGAAAAGATGGCGCTGGGGTACTATCTGGACGGACGTGTCTCGGCGGTGGTTGGAACCCCCACCCACGTGCAGACCGCCGACGAAACGATCCTTCCCGGCGGAACAGCATATATCTCCGACCTGGGGATGACCGGGCCGGTCCATTCCATTTTGGGCGTCAACCCGGACAATATCATCCGGCGGATGACCACTTACCTCCCGACCCGGTTCGAAGTCCCCAATTCTCCCTGCAAAATGGAGGGGGTTGTGCTGGATCTGAACCGGAAAACCGGAAAATGTGAAAAAATTTCTCGATTCCAGATGTCATAATCGATAAAAAAATAAAAAGTCTCTTGAATATTTTGTTTGTTCGGTTTATAATCAAAGTAGGGTAATCCACTATATGCCGGCTCTGCGAAGGTCTGCGCAGGGCTGTGGCAGGCCCGACAAACGATTCGGAGGGATTTTGAATGGACATACTCAAAGTTTCAGCAAAGTCGATACCAAATTCCGTTGCGGGCGCCATTGCGGGCGTAATCCGGGAAAAAGGCCTTGTGGAGATTCAGGCCATCGGAGCGGGAGCGGCCAATCAGGCAATCAAGTCGGTGGCCATTGCCCGCGGATATCTGGCTCCGGCGGGAATTGATCTCATCTGCAAGCCTGCCTTTGCAAATGTTGATATCGACGGTTCGGAACGGACGGCAATCAAGCTGATTGTGGAACCGCGCTGAAAAACTGCCGGCGGAAGCAGCGGTGCAGACCTTGGCCTGCGCCGCCGTTTTTGTTGTTCTCGGAAGGAAAAGAATGATAGAGGAGGATTTCCATTGAGATTCCGGAAAAGTATCGATACATTTCTCAGCAGCGACGGCGTTACCGCCGTTTCCTGCTATTTTTATGAGCCGCTGGAGCAGGAGCCGGCGGGGATCGTCCAGATCTCCCACGGCATGTGCGAATATCTGGAGCGTTATGAGGACTTCGCTGACTATTTGTGCGGGCAGGGGTTCGCCGTCTGCGGCAATGACCACTTGGGCCATGGCCGCACCGCCGTCCGGGAGGAGGATCTGGGCTTCTTCGGGGAAAGCGGGGGGGCTGATTTTCTGGTGAAGGACCTGGAAAAGATGACCGTTCTGGCAAAGCAGCGGCATCCTGGGCTGCCGTATTTCCTGTTTGGACATAGTATGGGCTCCTTCATCGCCCGGATGTACCTGACCCAATACGCCCAGGAGCTGACGGGGGCGGTGCTCTGCGGTACCACAGGCGGGAACCCCATGGCAGGTATGGGAGCCTTTCTCGCTGGGCGGACAGCTTCCGCGAAAGGACCCCGTCACCGCAGCGCCGCGCTGACCAAGATGGCGTTCGGCTCCTACAACAAGCGCTTCGACTCGCCCAAAAGCGCCAACGCCTGGATCAGCCGGGACGCAGGGGTAGTGGGGAAATACGACCAGGATCCGCTGTGCACGTTCACCTTTACTGCCGCGGCCTATCATGAGCTTTTCATGTTGGTCAGGCGGGTGTCCGCGCCGGAGTGGGCGCCGGCGGTCCCGAGAGACCTGCCGGTGCTCCTCATCGCCGGAGAGGATGACCCAGTGGGGGATTACGGCGCGGGGGTGCGCCGGGTCGCGGAACGGCTGATTGAAGCGGAGCTGCGGGACGTCTCCTGCCGCCTGTATCCCGGCTGCCGCCATGAAGTCCTCAACGAGCTGAACCGCAGCGACATCGCCGTCGGCGTTCCCGTTGTCATCCGTTCCCGCGTGGATGATTCCGTCTGGTCCGGCACCATCACGGAGATCGATACGGAAAACCCGAGCTCCGGCAACGCCGGCGTTTCCTATGGCTACGGC
>CAKXAF010000009.1:11095-15816 GCA_934869045.1 uncultured Nitrososphaerota archaeon
CGTTTTTTTTCGTTTTTTTATCGGCACTTTGGAATCTTGCACAAAAGCGGAAAATCCTGTATACTAAAAAGGTACTCGTCTGAAAATACGCCGGAATCGCCGGATAACAGAAAGGATTTGGAAATATGTATAACGATCTGATGGACACCATCGGGTTTGTCGGCCGCACCGACCCGGAAATCGCCGACGCCATGGCTCTGGAACTCAAGCGCCAGCGCCGCAACATTGAGCTTATCGCCAGCGAAAACATCGTTTCCCCTGCGGTCATGGCCGCTATGGGTTCGGTCCTGACCAATAAATATGCGGAGGGTTACCCTGGAAAGCGGTACTACGGCGGCTGCGTCGATGTGGATATCGTGGAGAATATCGCCCGCGACCGTGCCTGCAAGCTCTTCGGCGCGGAGCACGCCAACGTTCAGCCCCATTCCGGCGCCCAGGCGAACCTGGCGGTCTATTTTGCCTTGCTGAAGCCCGGCGATACGGTTCTGGGTATGAATCTGGCTCATGGCGGACATCTGACCCACGGCTCTCCCGTTAACCTGTCGGGCAGCTACTACAATTTCGTTGCCTATGGTGTCAACGGCGACGGCTTCATCGATTACGACAAGCTGATGGACCGGGCCCTGGAGATCAAGCCCAAGCTCATTGTGGCCGGGGCTTCCGCCTATCCCCGCGCCATTGATTTTGCCAAGTTCCGTGAAGTAGCTGACGCCTGCGGCGCCTACCTGATGGTGGATATGGCTCATATCGCGGGCTTGGTGGCCGGCGGGATGCATCAGAACCCCGTCCCTTATGCCGATGTTGTCACCACGACCACCCATAAGACCCTTCGCGGCCCCCGCGGCGGCATGATCCTCTGCCGGGAGCCTTTGGCCAAGGCCATCGACAAGGCCATTTTCCCGGGCACCCAGGGCGGCCCTCTGATGCATATCATCGCCGCCAAGGCTGTCTGCTTTGGCGAGGCGCTGCGGCCCTCCTTCAAAACCTATGCGGAGAATATCGTGGCCAACGCCAAGGTCCTGGCTGACGGCTTGATGAAGCGGGGCTTCCACTTGGTTTCCGGCGGCACGGACAACCATCTGATGCTGGTGGATCTTCAGAATCTGGGCTTGACCGGCAAGGAGCTGGAGCACAATCTGGACGAGGTTTATATCACCGCCAACAAGAACGCCGTTCCCAACGATCCCCAGAGCCCGTTTGTGACCAGCGGCGTCCGTATCGGCACCCCGGCCGTCACTACCCGAGGCTTCACCACAGAGGATATGGATGTGATCGCCGAGTGCATCTACAAGGTTGCGACGGATTTTGAAGCTTCCAAGGAAGAAGTCCGTGGCATGGTAGAAGCTCTTTGCGCGAAGCACCCCTTGTACGAATAACCGTCCTGTTCAGCAGGCAGAAAAAACCGCCGGAGGTTCTCCGGCGGTTTTTGTTTTGCCCGGCGGCAGTTTTCCGCCGCCGGGCAGGGAGTTGCGCAGGGGATCGTCAGCACCCGCAGCCGTTGTTGCAGCCACAGTCATTGCCGCAGCCGTTGCCGCAGCCACAGCTGTTGTTGCCGCCAAAGCCACAGCCACCACAGCAGATGAGGAGAAGGATGATGATGATGATCCAGCTGCAATTTCCGCCAAAACAGTTCATAAGAGAACCTCCTTTAATTGATGTATCCCATACTATGTGGAGGCTCCGCAATGTGTTACAGCCCAGAGAGAGACTTTCGAAAAGTAGGACAACGCTCCACATGCAGCGCTTTTTCCGGCTGCTGTTTGGAAAAAACGAACGGTATCTGGAACATCCACTCCAAATACCGTTCGTTTTGCAGGTATTATTTGACCGCCGCCCGGTTTTGGCAGAGTTGGAACCCTGTGCAAAACACGGCGCGGCTTTTGCCCTGAAGTCAAGACTGCAGGTTTACGCGTTGTCTTCAATGTATCGTACGATGTCGCCGACGGTTTTGATGTTTTCGACCTGATCATCCGGGATCTCCACATCAAACTCCTCTTCGAGGGACATGACAAGGTCAACAACGTCCAGAGAATCGGCCCCCAGGTCGTCGCTGATGGACGCTTCCATGGTCACCTTTTCTTCCTCGACATCCAGCTGTTCCACCAGAATATCGCGAACCTTCTCAAATACCATGAGTCTTCTCCTCCTTACTCTAATCATTCTATTATAACACTTTGAGCGGTTATAACCGTCAGTCAGCGGGGATTTCCTGGAAATCTCCAATTTTTCTGAATTTATTATAGCGTGCTTCCAGCAAATTTGCAACACCTTTTTGCTGGAAAACCCGAAGAGTTTCCAAAATATAGTCAGCGATGTTCTCCGCCGTCAGTCTGGGGTTCATGTGGGCGCCCCCGGGAGGCTCCGGAATGATGGCGTCGCAGACGCCGAGCCGGACCAGATCCTCCGCTGTGATGCGCAGCCGCTCCGCAGCTTCCTTCTCCTTGGAAGCGTCCTTCCAGAGAATGCTGGCGCAGCCCCGAGGAGAAATGACGCTGTACACCGCGTTCTGGAGCATGGCCAAGGAGTCGCAGACCCCCAGGGCCAGTGCGCCCCCGGAGCCGCCCTCCCCCAAGACGATGGAGACGACGGGGGTCCGCAGCCGGGAAAATTCCAGCAGATTCCGGGCGATGGCCTCGCCCTGACCACGTTCCTCAGCCGCCACGCCGCAGAAGGCGCCGGGCGTGTCGATGAAGCAGATCACCGGCCGGCGGAACTTTTCCGCCTGTTTGGCAAGGCGCAGGGCCTTGCGGTAACCCTCCGGATGGGGGGAGGCGAAGTTGACGCGGCGGTTTTCCTCCAAATTCCGACCCTTGACCTGTCCGATAACCGTGACAGGGATGCCGCTGATCTTGCCCACCCCGCCGATGACGGCCGGGTCGTCGCCGAAACAGCGGTCGCCGTGCATCTCATAGAATTCGTCGAAGATCATGGGAATGTAGTCGTTGATTGTGGGGCGGTTTTTGTGGCGGATCAGTTCGATCCGCTCCCAGGCTGTCAGTTGTTCACTCATGGCTTGGTTCCTCCGTGGCGCTGAGATGGAGCTTCAGGAGCTTGGAGATGGTCCGGCGCATGTTGACGCGGCTGACGATCATGTCCACGAAGCCGTGCTCCAGCAAAAATTCCGCCGACTGGAAATCGTCGGGGAGGCGCTGCCTGATGGTACCTTCAATGACCCGCCTGCCGGCGAACCCGATGAGAACCTTAGGCTCTGCGATAATGATGTCGCCCAGCGACGCGAAGGAGGCAGTTACGCCGCCTGTGGTGGGGTCTGTGAGGATGGTGATATAAAGAAGTCCGGCGTCGGAGTGACGCGCCACCGCGGCCGAGGTTTTGGCCATCTGCATCAGGGAGAGGATTCCCTCCTGCATCCGGGCACCGCCGGATGCGGCGAAGAGCACCACCGGAAGCCGTTCTTGCGTAGCGCGCTCGAAAGCGCGGGTGATCTTTTCGCCCACCACCGAGCCCATGGAGGCCATCATAAACCGGGAGTCCATAATGGCGATGACACATTTCCGGGTGCGGATGGTGCATTCCCCGGTGACTACCGCGTCCTGAAGTCCGGTGTCAGCTTGGGCTTCTGCCAGCTTTTCCGGATAACCGTCGAAATCCAGCGGATTTTTGGAGGTCAGCCCGGCGTCGTATTCAACAAAGCTGCCCTTGTCTGCCGTGATGTCCAGACGCTCCCGGGCCGAAATGCGGGAATGGTACGAGCAGGCGGAACAGACCTTGAGCCCAGCCTTATAATCGTCCATGAACATGACGTTCTGGCAGCGCGGGCATTTGAAGAGCAGGCCGCTGGGCATACTCGTCTTAACAGGGTTGGTGTTCGCGCTGTCGTAATCAAGCCGGGATTTCACCACCTTAAAGAGGTCTTCCAGCATAACGTTCACCGTGCCTTTCTGTCCGCGCCGAAGAGAATCCGCGGCGGCGCGGCGTTAAAATTCCATGCGGTCACCCATTGGGGAACAGGTCCTTCCGCCGGTTGAGAAAACCAATGTCGTAGCGGGCCGCTTCCACATCAGCGTCTTTAATTAAGTTTAACTGAAAGTCGATGTTGGTGTCAACACCTTCGACGATAAATTCTGCCAAAGCCCACTTCATTTTCATCAGAGCCTCTTCCCGCGTCGGTGCATAGGCGATGAGCTTGGCGATCATGCTGTCGTAAAAAGGCGTGATCTCGCAGCCCTGATAGACCGCCGAATCAATGCGGATGCCGGGTCCCCCGGGCATATGAAGGCTGGCGATCCGCCCGGGACAGGGCCGGAAACCCTGGGCGGGGTTCTCTGCGTTGATGCGGCACTCAATGGCGTGGCCGGACATTTTGACGTCTTCCTGGCAGAAGGGAAGGGCAAGGCCGGCGGCGATGCGGATCTGGTTTTTGACCAAATCGATATCGGTGACCATCTCGGTGACAGGATGCTCCACCTGGATGCGGGTGTTCATCTCCATGAAGTAGAATTCCTTGCCCTCCAGCAGGAACTCGATGGTTCCCGCGCTGCGGTAGCCGCAGGCTTTTGCCGCCCGGACGGCGGCGTCGCCCATAGCCCGCCGGAGGGAGGGCGTCATCACCGGGCAGGGACACTCCTCGATCATCTTCTGGTTACGGCGCTGGAGGGAGCAGTCCCGTTCCCCCAGATGGACCACATTGCCGAAATTGTCGGCAATGACCTGGATCTCCACGTGACGGGGATCCACGATAAACTTTTCGATGTAGACGCCGT
>CAKXAF010000009.1:15826-18031 GCA_934869045.1 uncultured Nitrososphaerota archaeon
CTCCTGTTTGGCAGCGGTAATGGCGGCCTCCAGCTGGGATTCGGAGTCCACCCGGCGGATACCCCGGCCGCCGCCGCCGGCTGACGCCTTCACCATAATGGGATACCCGATCTGGTTGGCGATATACCGCGCTTCTTCCAAAGATGTGACGATGCCGTCAGAGCCGGGAACTACCGGCACACCGGCGGCTTTCATGGCCGCCTTGGCTTCGGCCTTATCCCCCATCTGCTCCATGGCAGAGGCTGGGGGGCCGATAAAGGCCACACCGCACTTTTCGCACATCCGCGCGAAGCTGGCGTTCTCCGAGAGAAAGCCAAAGCCCGGATGGATCGCTTCCGCGCCGGTGATTTCACAGGCAGCCAGGATGGCCTTGATGTTCAGATAGCTGTCCGCCGTCCGGGCGGGGCCGATGCAGACCGCCTCGTCGGCCAGCTGGGCGTGGAGGGCGGAGCGATCCGCCTCGGAAAAGACGGCGACGGTGCCGATGCCCAGCTCGCGGCAGGCACGGATGATCCGCACCGCAATCTCCCCACGGTTGGCGATGAGAACCTTATGAAACATGGGTCATTCCCCCAAAGCCGAGGAAAATTCGGCCGTGACGATGCGTTTGCCGTTTACAGTGGCGGCGCCCTTACAGAAACTGATGCCGTGAACGGTCTTGGTGACCGCCACCTCCAGGGTTAAGGTGTCGCCGGGAACCGCCTTCCCGCGGAAACGGGCCTTGTCGATACCCGCGAAAAAGGCGATTTTCCCCCGATTTTCCGGCAGGGATAACGCGCAGACCGCCCCGGTCTGCGCCAGCATCTCGATGGTGAGGACGCCGGGCTGGACAGGCTCCTGGGGGAAATGCCCTTTGAACCAGAATTCGTCGGGCTTTAGATATTTCTTTCCCACAGCACGGATGCCGGGCTCCAGCTCAATGATCTCGTCGATGAGCAGGAACGGATCCCGGTGAGGGATGATTTCTTTAATTTGCTCCAGAGTCAGGATCGGCATGGGTCTTCCCCTTTCTTATTCAATTACGAGGACCGGCTGGCCGTATTCGACCATCTGGCCATTCTGGGCCAGGATCTCCCGGACCGTGCCGCTGTAGTCGCTTTGAATTTCGTTCATCAGCTTCATAGATTCCACGATGAAGAGGACGTCGCCCTTCTTCACCTGCTGGCCCACAGCAACAAAGTCCGGCTTGTCCGGGGCCGGTTTGGCGTAGTAGGTACCCACCAGAGGGGATTTCACGATGTTGCCGGTGAGCTCCTCCGGCTGGGCTGCGGCGGGAGCGGCGTGAGAACTCCCTGCGGAAAGCGGCGCCTCCCCGGCGGAAACCACCGTTCGCTCTGCCTTCAGGGCAAGGGAAAAGTCGCCGTCGGAAATTTCCACAGCGGTGAGGCCGGTTTTGGACATTTTATCCATAAGTTCCTTGATCTCGGAAACCGTGAGCTTGGTTTCGGACATAAGCGGTCATCCTTTCTGGGCGGCGTCAGTCCGCGTATTTTTTCAGGCAAAGGGCGGCGTTGTGTCCGCCAAAGCCCAACGAGTTGGACAAAGCGGCGGAGATCGCCTGCTTCCGGGCGGCGTTGGGCACGACATCCAGGTCACAGTCCTCGTCCGGAACCCGGTATCCTACGGTGGGCGGGATGATCCCATCCCGCAGAGCCAGTGCGGTGAGAATCGCCTCCACAGCCCCGGCTGCCCCCAGCATATGGCCAGTCATAGACTTGGTTGAGGAAACAGCGACGGTTTTGGCGGCATCCCCCAGGGCCTTTTTGATGGCAATGGTCTCGTAGCGCTCGTTGACGGGGGTGGAAGTGCCGTGGGCATTGATGTAGCCGATGTCCGCGGCGGTGAGGCCAGCCTCCTCAAAGGCGAGCTGCATGGCTTTGGCCGCGGCCTCTCCGTCGGGGGAGGGGCTGGTGATATGGTAGGCGTCGCCGGTTGCGCCGTAGCCGGCGATTTCCGCGTAGATCCTGGCGCCCCTGGCCTTGGCGTGCTCCAGCTCCTCCAGGATGAGAATGCCTGCCCCCTCGCCCATGACGAAGCCGTCCCGTTCCTTGTCAAAGGGGATGGAGGCCCGGTCAGGGTCCTGGGATCGGGAAAGCGCGCCCATGTTATTGAAACCCGCCATGGCGAATTTGGTCACTGTGGCCTCCGCGCCGCCCGCGACGCAGGCGTCCAGATAGCCATTTTTGATCTGGCGGAAGGCTTCTC
>CAKXAF010000009.1:18058-19308 GCA_934869045.1 uncultured Nitrososphaerota archaeon
TGACCGGCGCGAAGTTGACGCCCTTGAAGCCGGTACGGATGGAGATGTTCCCGGCGGCCATGTTGCTGATCATCATTGGGATGAAGAAAACGGAGACCCGCTTGGCTCCTTTTTCTAAAAATTTCTGATGCTCCTCCTCGTAGGTCTGCATCCCCCCTATGCCGCTGCCCACAATGACGCCGACGCGGTAAGGGTCCAGGTCCTTGAGGTCGGAACCGCAGTCCTGCAGGGCCTCGGCGGTCGCATACAGGGCGAACTGGCAGTAGGGATCGGTCCGGCGCTGCTCTTTTTTGTCAATCACCGCGGAGGGGTCAAAATTCTTGACGAAAGCGGCTACGGAAACGCCGATGTCCTCCGTATCAAAGCGGTCGATTTTGGAAAAGCCATGACGTCCGGCGCAGATGCTTTCCCAGGTGGAGGGTGCGTCGCCGCCCACGGGGGTAACGGCGCCGATTCCGGTAATGACGACTCGTCTCATGCTGTGTTTCTCCTTTGGTCACATCGACAGGCAGCCGGAAACCTCCAGCACCTGTCCCGAAATATAAGCGGCGCGGTCGGAGGCCAAGAACGCCACGGCGTTGGCCACATCCTCCGGCAAGCCCAGCCGCTGGAGGGCGATCTGCTTCATAATTTCCGCCTTGTATTCCTCGCCCAGGACCTCGGTCATGGGGGTCTGGATGAAGCCCGGGGCCACCGCGTTGACGGTGATGCCCCGCTTGCCCAGCTCCTTGGCGCCGGTCTTGGTCATGCCGATGATCCCGGCCTTGGAAGCGGAGTAGTTCATCTGGCCCGCGTTTCCGTAAAGCCCGGCCACGGAGGTGATGTTGATAATACGGCCGGAACGCTGGCGGATCATGATTTTGCCAACATGGCGCATCATGTTGAAAACGGATTTGTAGTTGACCCGGGTGACCACGTCGAACTGGTCCTCGCTCATCTGCGCCAGAAGCCCGTCCCGGGTGATACCCGCGTTGTTGACCAGGACGTCGATGGAGCCAAAGCGGTCCTTGACCGCCTTGGCCATGGCCTCGCAGGCGTCAAAATCGGATACGTCGCAGAGGAAGCACTCCGCCTCCACGCCCAGGGCGCGGCAGGCTTCGGCCACCTGATTGCCGCCGTTTTCACGTTCCTTTTCGCCCAGGCAGTTGATGGCAACGTTAAAGCCGTCGGCGGCCAGGGTTTTAGCCATGCAGGCTCCCAGACCCTGGGAAGCGCCGGTGATCAGTGCGGTTTTCGCCATAGTTTCAGAC
>CAKXAF010000009.1:19318-19655 GCA_934869045.1 uncultured Nitrososphaerota archaeon
TAGTTGTACTTCACCATCAATTTGCGTGAATCGTTTTGAAAGATTTTTTTCTTTTGTTACAAATTCTACTCCTTTCTTCGGGAGAAAATATCCTCCAGGATCCTCTGGCAGGGGCGGGCCTCCTTGACCAGCCCGGCGATCTGGCCGCACATGAAGCTGCCGTTCTCCCTGTCGCCGTCCTGAACGGCCCTGCGGAGGGAGCCTACCGTCAGCTTCTCGATCTCCGCGAAGGTCGCGCCCGCCCGTTCCCGCTCGTTGACCCGGCGGGTGTAACGGGTCTTGATCTGACGGCAGGGCGCGCCGCCGCAGATTTCGCCGGTGATGGCGGTATCGGTGT
>CAKXAF010000010.1:0-5509 GCA_934869045.1 uncultured Nitrososphaerota archaeon
GCATTCAGGCGGTCAATGCCTATATCCGGCAGGACGTGGAGAGTTTTCAGGAGGAGTGGCTGCAATGCCGCCGCTCCGATCAGGAACGCAACATCCGTGAAGATCGGAAGCGAGTGGAGCAGGCCAAGAAACGGCTGGCTGACCTGGATGTTCTTCTGTCCCGACTTTATGAGGATTTTGTCCTGGGCGATCTGAGCAAGGAGCGGTACAAGAAAATGACCGCCGATTACGAGGCAGAACAGGAGCGGTTAAAACTCGAAATTGAAGTGACGGAAGAATGGCTGGAAACACAGGAAACCATGAGTGCAGATGTAGATGCCTTTGTCGCTCTGACCCAGAAGTATGTGGATGTGCCGAAATTAACGCCTACGATAGTCAATGAGTATATCAAGAAGATTGAGGTGTTTGCGCCGGACAAATCCAGCGGCAAGCGGGTACAGAAGGTAAAAATCTATTTCAACTTCGTGGATGATGTAGAGATTCCTGTGATTTCCGAGCCTGTTGTTGCGAAATCTACCCTTGGACGCAGAAAAACGGCGTGACCATTGCGGTCACACCGTTCTCTGCCCCTTGCAAAGCTAAATAGTACCTTATCACTATCAAGCCTTGTTTTGCCAGGGTTGTCGCTGGTTACCGTGTATGCTGGTTCCGTTCCCAGAACGGTATCCGGACTTTCGTTGTCATACCATTTACAGTGGCTTGCGTGTTTACCGGATAAGAGCCAATTTCACCATGATTCGCCGAAAAACAAAACCGGCAGGCCGTAGTCGATGGTCTTCTAGGCGTTGTTGACGTCCAGCATCGCCTACCAGATTCCGCCGTCCTTGAAGGTGGCGGGATCCTGAGTGAGAAGCCGCCAGATTTCGGTCAGCTTCTCGTCCCAGAGCTCTAGAGCAGCCTCAAGCCAAACAAGCTTTCCATCCAAAAGGCGTGAGATACGGCATAAGCAATTGTTCCGTAGGCATTAATGCCCATTGGCAGTCAAAATTCTCCCTTGCGGTTCAAAATTGACTGCCGATTCAACCCGATGTATTTACAGATTGACAATACTGCTGGAATTTGCCGCGCAGACTGTGCGGACGTTTTCGCCCAGATCAGAAAGAGGAGACTGATTTGCAGCATGGGATAAGCTGTTGCCCAGAATAACAGAGTCAATCATATCCTTATAAACAATCCCGTATTCCGGAACCTTCTCTTCTTTGGCGGAAAGCGCATTTCCGGTAAAGGTAATACCACAGCTGTTTTCCATATACACCTGACAGGACGGAACATCCGGGTTGTTCAGGCCGCAGGAGACCATAACGTTCCCGCTGAATGCGGACGCCCGGGATTTCCGGATGAAAACCGCTGCGCCACGGTTGCCGGAAAAGCGGTTGCCTGTAACGTTGATATTCTGAGTGTTGTCCACCAGCATACCGTATTTGCCGTTGTCGTCGATCCGGCAGCCGGTATAGCAGACCATGCCGGGTCCTGCGATGATTCCGCTTTCTTCGTTTCCGGAAAAATCGCTGTCGATGACCCAGCCATCATAGCCGCGGTCTACATCCAAACCGGAAAGGCGGTTTTCTGTAATCAGGCAGCGGCGAACGGCAAAGACCCATACCCAGTCAAATTTCATACCGCAGCCGGTGAAATGGCAGACCTTCAGATCTTCGTAGCAGTTGTTCTGCTCTACACCGCCGTGCTTGGAAT
The DNA here is from genome assembly GCA_934869045.1 of uncultured Nitrososphaerota archaeon. GTDB lineage: Bacteria > Bacillota > Clostridia > Oscillospirales > Ruminococcaceae > Merdivicinus. The sequence goes on from CAKXAF010000010.1 coordinate 1,693, forward strand.
AGATGCCGTGCATTTCCAGGCCCTGATATGCGCCGTCTAACGTCAGGCCGATGATCCGGGTGCCGCGGACGGCATCCAGATCCAGCAGAGCTCTTGCGTTTCCGGAAAGAGCTTTCAGAACGGCAGTGCCGTTATCCTCGCCGCGTCCCCATGCAGAACAGCCGCAAAGGGTAATATGGCTCGGGACCACTACCGGATGAATGCAGTAAACACCGCTGGGGAAATAAACCGTTCCCTCGGTTTGAGAGGCACGCTTCATCGCATCGATCAAAGCCTGGGTATCATCATGTACGCCGTCGCCTGCGGCGCCAAACTCACGAATGTTCAAATAAGCCATAAAAAGGATCCTCCTTATTCTTCTTCAGGCGGGAAAGTGCTAAGGTCAAAGACGCTTCCTGTGTTGTTTTCCATGATAAGATTCTGATGGCCGCCGAGATCCCGGCAAAGATCGTCGCTGCAGCTTTCATAAAACGCATTTCCCGTTATAACGGAATCTTCCAGATGGGAGATCACCATGCCAAAATGTGTGCTGTGCCGTTTGGCAAGACGGAACCAACCCCAGAAGGTATTTCCGATCATGGCGACACCCCTGCTGTTTTCCAAACGGCAGTGGGTATTGTCATCGGAAACTTCCCGGCGCGCGCCGCTGATTCGCGCCATATTTCCAGTTAGTGCGCAGACGCTGCAGGAATCCAGGTGGATCGCAGGGCCGCGGGGAGAGTCAAAAGAGTTCCCGGTAATGGCAATCTGGCTGCCGCCGGCGATTTTCACGCCAGCGCATCCGCCTTCGATGCGGCTTCCGGTAAAGGAAACGTCTTCAGTCCCGTCAGCGAAAAATCCCGGACCGTCGTTATAAGCCAGCTGACAGTCGATGATTCGGCCATGGCTGCCGGCGCTTCCGTCAACGGAAGCGCCGGTGTTCTTAATCAGAAGACTCCTGCGGATCGCATAGGTGTCTGCGGAGATGCGGACGCCGTTTCCAGTAAAATGGCAGCAGCGGATATCTTCCAGGAAAATCGCATGGCCGCCCTTTACATAGATCCCGTTGAAATGATCGCCCTTATACTCTCCGTCCAGAGAAAGGCCGATGACCCGATTTCCACAGCAGTCCTCCAGCGTCAGGAGCGCTTCCACGTCCTGAGATAAGGAGAACAGCACAGTCTGTCCGTTGTAATCCGGATCGACAGGATCGCCTTCTTCGATTTTGTTATTTCCGTAGCCAAATGCAGAATAGCCCCAGGAAGCGTTGCCCATCAGTGTGATCCCGGAGGGGACGCTGATTGGGTGGACACAGTAGATCCCCTTCGGGAAATACACGGTTCCATCGCTTCCGCTGGCCGCTTCCATTGCGGTGGTAATGGCTCTGGTATCGTCAGTGACACCATCGCCCCGAGCGCCGAAATCGCGCACGTTCACATATGGCATAACGATTCCTTCCTTTCGGTCGTTACAAATCATTCAGCAGCGCGCCGGACTGCCGGCACAGATCCTTGCGCTGTCCTTGGTTCCTATTATGAAAAGCAAACAGGTCTTTGTCAATAAAAAACTATTTTTTATAAAAAAGAACGCAGAAAATAATGAGAAACCGCAAGAAAGCAAGACTGGTTACTCCTCTGCCTTGACAGAGTATACCATCTTCCGATATTCGCTTGGAGTCATCAGCATCACCTTTTTAAAATTCCGGTTGAACGCATTGATGTCAGAATATCCAACATCGTGCGCAAGTTGGCTGATATTTTTCGGAGAGACAGCCAGAAGCCGCACAACTTTTTCGATCCGTACCTTCCGCACATAATCCATAAAGGAACAGCCCATCTCGGCCTTGAAAATATGAGCAAGGTAGGTATAGGACAGGTTGAACACCTCTGCTGCTTGGGAAAGGGAAAGGCCGGGATCCATATAATGCTCCTGAACATAGACCGTGGCCTGTTCAATATAAACATTCTGATTCTTCGGCAGTTCCTTGCCCATGATATATCCGCTGAAAAGATTCAGCAGTTCGTAGATCCGCCCTTCCAGTATGGTCGGATCGCAGCTGTAAAGCTGGCTTTCCAGCTGCTCCGTCGGAAGGATCTTCTTCATGCGGCTGTCATTGACCGACCGCAGGCAGCCGAGAACCGCTTCCCGAAATTCATGGATCCGCCGGTCCATGAGCTGGGGCTGATAAAGCTGATCCCGAAGCCGGGTATCAAGGATTGCGCAGATTCGGGCTTTGGCTTCTTCTGATTTTCCGGAGGCAATTTCACCAACCCACTGTTCCTGCTCCGCCCGTGGGAACACCGGGATATCACACTCAAAGACGATCTCCTGAAAACAGCAGCTCTTCCGTTTTCCGTAAACTGCGGTTTCCAGCGCAATATCAGCCTGGTTCCAGTATCGGGGAAGTTCAGTCAAAAGCGAGAACCGCTGGCTGATACCAATCTGGCCCACTTTTTGACAAAGACTCTGCTGCTGAAAGAATTTGCACATCAGCTGGCGGACGGCTTCCGGAGAAAGGGCGTCTGCATTGTCCGGATCGGTTTCCGTTCCATTATAGTTGAGGATCAGCGCATAATGGCCGGGGTTTACCTCTGCGAAAAAGCAGCGGAACCGGAAAACATGGGGAAGAAAGAAAAGAAGCTGTTGTTCCAGCCCCTGAAGATCCGCCAAAGTCAGATGCAGGGTTGTTTCCGAACGGATTTTCAGCACATAAAAATATGGATATTCAAAGGAAACGCCCGTTTCCTTTAAAGAGGTCAGCAGCTCGGCATCCGGTCCTAAAAGGATCAGACGGTTGAAAAGATTATTGCGGACGATGGGCAGCTGCCGCTCGATAATCTCCTGAAACTGCTGATTCCGCTCGATAATGGAAAGGGAGCAGTTGCGGATATTTTGCAGCGCATCCCGAGAAATCGGCACGTTGCTGGCCGTATATCCCTGTAAAATATCGCTGAGGTCGTCCAGAGGGCGGGCGTTGACCTTCATAAAATAAAGGGAAAGCGCCAGCCCGACGATGAGCGTCAGAATTACCACCAGAAAGCAGAACAGCTTCATCATTTCCAGTTGCTTTACAAAAGAATCCATGGGAATCCCCAGATAATAGACCCAGCGGAAGCGTCCGGAACGCAGAGTGCTGACCGTCCAGCCTTCCTTTTCGCTGACCTGGATCAGTTCCCTCTTATTAAAATCCCGCAGCAGCAGGCTTTCATCCGGAAGGTTATGCGAATAAACCAGACCGCCGTCTACCGTTTCGATGCAGAAAAAACCGTCCTCAAAAAAATGGCTCTGGTTCGCCTGCGCAAGAATCCGTTCCATATCGACAACAAAAACGATATTGGCAAATTTCCCATTATTTTCAATCTGCGTGGATTGCAGGTAAAAAAGCGCCGAACTATCCGGCCCCCGGGAAGGCATGGGAACGGAAACCAGGGTTTTCCGATGAACTTGATCCAGCACCTCCTCAATTCCGGAATAGTCTTCCTGCGGGAACTGCCGGAGGAGCCAATAGTCTTCCAGAGAGTTCAGGGACTGGGAGGAAAGGACCCAATTCCCCTCGGGATAATAAATAAAGTAGTCGTAGATACATTTATTAACGGAATAGGTTTTCTGAGCAGTTTCAATAAACTTGCTGATGTCGTAAATATTGCGGGGACTCAGCTCTTCTACATTCAAAAGGCTCAACACCTGCTGCTTCCGGGAGATATCGTTGGCAAACTGCTCCACCATACCCAGAGAGGATTCAATATCCCCCTTGATCTGTCGGGAGAGTGCTTCGTTCGTATTCAAAAGGCTTTCCGAGTACATTTTAATGAAGACCGTAGAAGAAGCAATGATACCC
>CAKXAF010000010.1:5519-19407 GCA_934869045.1 uncultured Nitrososphaerota archaeon
GATATGAAATAACATACTTGACATCAAGGGAGATCGCCGTCTTCTTTTTCATAAAATAGTCCTCCTTGATAAAGAGAGGGAATGAGAGATCCGCCCGCTGATTTTCGAAAGAAATCTGTAAGGCACGTTCTTATTATAAGAGGAAACCTAACAGATTTCAATAAGAAACCATCTATATACACAATTTTCGATGAGTAATCACAAAATAATATGGTTGAAAATGCGTTATAATCCCTTTATACTTGAGGTAACGAAACAGAAGGAGGCCAAAACCTTGAAAGCGATGTCGATGACGGAGGCGTCCCACGCTCCCAAAAAGAAAACGGTTTGGAAAATCCTCCAGCAGGATTTTTTACGAAACAAGTACCTTTATCTGCTGGCGCTGGCCGGCGTCCTTTACTACATCATTTTTATTTACGTTCCCATGTTCGGTGTGGTAATGGCCTTTCAGGACTTCAACATCACGAAAGGCGTTTTTGGAAGTCCCTTCGTTGGGCTGAAGCATTTCCAGAGTTTCTTCAGCAGCTACTTCTGCGGGCGGCTGATCCGCAACACCTTGCTGATCAACATCTACAATCTCATCTTCAGCTTTCCGATCCCCATTATCTTCGCACTGCTTCTCAATGAATTGCGGAATCAGCGGTTTAAAAAAGTCGTACAGACTATCTCTTATCTTCCCTACTTCATCTCGATGGTTGTAATCGGCGGTCTGATCCACACTTTTACGGCGGAAAACGGACTGATCAGCAACATCGTCGCGGCTCTGGGCGGACCGGGAGGAAACCTTCTGATCGATCCTGCAAACTTCCGTACAATCTTTGTGGCATCCAATATCTGGCAGTTCTTCGGCTGGGACAGCATCATCTATATTGCAGCTCTGGCCGGCATCGATGTCGCCCTTTACGAAGCCGCCACCGTTGATGGCGCCGGAAGATGGCGGAAGATGTGGAACATCACCCTTCCCGGCATCAAACCTACCATCATCATCATGCTGATTCTGCGGCTTGGCTCTATGATGAGCGTCGGCTTTGAAAAAATAATCCTGCTCTACAACCCCACCACCTATGAAACCGCAGACGTCATCTCCTCCTTCGTCTATCGCCGGGGAATCCAGGAAGCGGACTACAGTTTCAGTGCCGCTATCGGCTTGTTTAACTCGCTGGTCAACCTTGTCCTTCTGGTCACCTCCAATCTCATCAGTCGCAAGGTGAGTGAAACCTCTCTTTGGTAAACGCAAAGCGGCGCAGCCGCTTTAGAAAGGAATGGCAGAATGAAACAGTCGAAAAGTCTCGGAGCCTGGATCTTCGAAATCGTGAACGTCCTGATTATGCTTGTCGTAATCGTAATCACACTTTACCCCTTCGTCTACGTCCTGATGGCATCGTTCAGCGATTCCATCCAACTGCAGGCGTTCCGGGGAATCCTCCTCTGGCCCATTGGATTTTCCACCGGCGGGTACAAAATCGTGCTGAGTGACCGGGCCATTGGCATCGGCTACCTGAACACCCTCTTTTATGTGTTTGTCGGCACCTTCCTGAACGTGGCAGTCACCTCGATGCTGGCCTACGTCATGGTGCAGAAAAACTACCTCCTGAAAAACTTTATCACCTGGATGGTCATTCTTTCGATGTTCTTCAACGGCGGTCTGATCCCCACTTTCCTTGTCGTGCGGCAGCTGGGACTTTACAACAGCGTCTGGGCCGTTATCCTCACCACGTTGGTCAGTACCTGGAACCTGATCGTCATGAAATCCAACTTCTCCCAGATACCAGCCAGCCTGATCGAATCCGCTCGGATCGACGGCGCCAACGACGTCACCATCCTGTTCCGAATCGTGATGCCGGTATCCAAGGCAATCATCGCTGTTATGGTACTCTACTACGCCGTAGGCCACTGGAACAGCTGGTTTAATGAAATGATCTATCTGCGGGACGACATCCTGAAACCCCTACAGCTGGTTCTGCGCGAAATTCTCATCCTGAGCAACACGGATTCCCTCTCCAAAGCAAACTCCTCCATGAGCACGCACATGCTCATTACGGAAAACGTCAAGTATGCGTCTATCATCGTCTCAACGCTCCCCATTCTTTTCATCTATCCCTTTATCCAGAAGTATTTCGTCAAGGGCGTGATGATCGGTTCCATAAAAGGTTAACAGGCGCGAACCGGCATTCGCAGTCTGTTCCAATCATATTGCAAAGGAGATTTCTTATGAAAAAGCAAACCTTATCCCGGATGCTTGTATGCGGTCTGACACTGTCGATGCTGCTCTCCTCCTGTGGCAGCAACTCCGGAAAGGAGTCCTCTGCGAACAAACCGGCTGGCTCTTCCGGCGGATCGAACCAGAGCGCCGGAACGGAAGAAAATGTTCCCCAGCCCGGCCCGCAAGCCCTCCCCATTACCGACAAAGACGTCACTCTGACCTGGTTTATGGACTTTTTCAACACCCAATGCAACAACCAGGGGGAAGTTGAAGGCTACGCCGAACTGGAAAAACGCGCCGGTGTCAACATCGAGTGGATCCATCCCAGCCCCGGAGCCGGTGCAGAAGAATTCAACCTGATGCTCGTTTCCGGCGATTACCCGGACCTGATCACCTGGAACTGGAAAAACGCCAAGGGCGGCCCCGGCAAATACATCAAGGACGGCGTCATTATCGACATCACCGAAGTCGCAGACAAATATGTTCCGAACTACACCGCGACCATGCGGGATAAAAAGCAGATTTACCTGGATGACGGCAGTATGTACGCGTTCTGCGTCTCAAATTCCGACCCCATGCTGGCCGCTTGGAAAGGCTTCATCATTCGGGAAGACTGGCTGAAGAAGGTCGGCATGAGCGCCCCCGAGACCATTGAGGACTGGTACAATGTGCTCAAAGCCTTTAAAGAGCAGGATCCCAACGGCAACGGGCAGGAAGACGAGATCCCGCTGGTAACGCCTCGCGAAAAAGATTTCGCCAGCTTCACCACCGCCTGGGGTGTAAAAAATACCTATTATACCGATCCTGCGACGAAGAAGATCGCTTACGGCCCGATCCAACCCGCTTACAAGGATTTCCTGGCAGAAATGGCCAAGTGGTATGCGGAAGGCCTAATCGACAAAGAGTACATCGCTACCGACGGACAGACTGCCCAGTCCAAGTTGATGCAGAATCTCTCTGGCGCTGCCCTGGACTTTACTTCCGGCATCAACAACTACAAGGTTGGCCTGCAGGCTGTCAATGTTGACGGCAATCACCACGGCGCACTACCTCCCGCTCCGCAAAAAGCCCCCAAACATTACACCGAAAACAACGGTTTCCTGAACGAAGTTGGCGACAACGTCACCGCGATCTCCACCGCCTGCAAGAACGTGGATGTGGCCGGCAAGCTTATCAACTATATGCTGAGCGAAGAAGGCAACACCCTGATTAACTGGGGCATCGAAGGTGTGTCCTATGAGATCGTGGACGGCAAAAAACAATTCACCGACCTGGTCATGAAAGATCCCGCCATCTCCCCCTATGAGAAGGTAACGCGGTACGCTTACCCCAACTGGGCCTTTAATACCCCCACGGATATCGAAGCTTACTCCCAGATTGAATACGTCATCCCCGCCCAGAAGGAAGCCTCTTCTCTGTGGGCCACCGCAGATTTCGATCTGCTGACCCCGCCTGTTTCTTACACAGAGAGCGAGTCTGCCCGGCTGTCTGAAATCGACGCCGATGTGAAGACTTACGTTTCTGAGATGACCAGCAAATTCATTATGGGTCTGGAACCTCTGGACAAATTCGACGAATTCGTGGATACCATCAAATCCATGCAGATCGAAGAAGCCGTTAAGCTCCAGAACGAGGCCCTTGACCGCTACAACGCCCGGTAAAACAGAATGATCCTGCCCGTGCGGCAGGGGTCCCATGAAAACAGCGAACAACGGCCGTCTTACCCACGGCCGTTGTTCGCTGAAATGGGCTTTTCAATGCGTTACCGCTGAGGAGGCTTTCTCTTGTGACACATCAAACGCAAAAAAAGCACTGGATCGGAACCTTTTATATCTTAACTCTGCTGCTCTACAGCATGACTACCCTCTACAACTCCGTCATGCCTCTTTACCTGAAGGACTTTTCCCCTTCGCTGCGCGGGGTTCTTCTGTCCGCAGGGCCCATCGTCTCCTCGGTGGCGCCGCTTTTCTGGGGAGGTCTGGCGGACCGCACAAACAGTAAAAAATGGATCCTGGCTGCGGTCTGCTGCGGCGCATCGCTGGTGTTCCCGTTTATTTTCCAGCAGAATGCGTTCTGGCCGATCCTCTTCCTGATGGGCTTCACCACCTTCTTTTCCTCATCCTTCGGAAGCCTGTCTGACACGATCACACTTTCCTACTGTACGCAAAATGGCTTTTCCTACGGCCCGATCCGCATTATGGGAACCGTCGGATATGGAATCTTTGCAGCAATTTCCGGTATTATTATGGATCAGAATAAAAAGCTCCTGCCCTGGATCTACTTCATTTTGGGTGTTGTAACCATCACCGTTATCTTTTTCCTTCCGACGTCGGGACAGCATCAAACTACACAGCCGGTTGCCCGCAGAAAGCTCTCTTTTTCGGATATCCGTGTGCTTTTTCGAGAGGTTCCTCTGCTTCCCTGCTTCATGCTGCTGATTTTCCTGACACACTTCCCACTGAATTATTTTTACAATTTCTATTCTGCTTTCTTCGTAGAAGAACTGCATTTCCCGGAACGCATGTGGGGAATCATCATCCTTGCTACCGTTTCCGGTGAAATCCCCTTCTTTATCTGGTATGACAAGCTGCTCAAACGAGTCAAAATCCGGACGCTCTTTTTTCTCAGTACGATTCTGGGGATTGCCCGATTCACATCGTTTGCACTGGTTTCCAACCTCGCGGCTATCATTTTGACTGCTGTCTGCACCGGAATGCTGACAACGATTGTTATTTACAGCATTACATGGTATATTAATACCAGACTTCCCGAGAACAAACGGGCAACTGCACAGGGAGCTATCTACTGCACCTGCTCCATCACCTCGGTGACGGCCGGATTTATCGGCGGCACCGCAACCGGGTGGATCGGCGTACGGGGAATGTTGTTCTTCTGCATCTTCCTGTCGCTGGCGGCTCTGACCCTTGTGACGGTACTTTCCCGAAAAGGAAAGCTGAATTTTTAACAGATTGCTGCACCCATCAGAAAGGACGGATCAATTATGCGGGTACTGATGTTTGACATTGACACGCTGCGGAGCGATCATTTAGGCTGTTACGGCTACCGGAGAAGCACCTCCCCGGCCATCGACTCCATCGCCGAAGACGGCGTTCGCTTCGACAACTACTACTGCCCCAATGCTCCCTGCCTCCCCTCCCGTGCGTCCCTGATCACCGGCCAGTACGGAATCCGCACCGGCATTGTCGGTCACGGCGGCACAGCGGCGGATATGCGCCTGCAGGGAGAAAGCCGCGATTTTACCGACGACTGCTCTGAAAACGGGCTGTTTATGCAGTTCCGCCGGGCCGGTTTGCATACCGTTTCCTTCTCCACCTTTGCAGAACGCCATTCGGCGTGGTGGTTCAATGCCGGATTCAACGAATGTTACAACGTTGGAAACCGCGGAAACGAGCTAGCCGGTGCGGTCACGCCCCATGTCCTGGACTGGCTTGAGCGCAACGGCGCTTCAGACAACTGGTTCATGCACGTTCACTTCTGGGATCCTCATACGCCCTATCGTGCTCCGGCAGAGTTCGGCAATCCCTTCCGGGACGAGTCTCTTCCTGACGACTGGATCAGCGGGGAGATCTTTGCGGAACATCTGCTGCATATTGGGCCTCACGGCGCCAATGAAATCGGGATGTGGACCGACAAACCCAACCCCCGTTATCCTCGTCACCCGGGCAAGCTGACCACGCTGGCGGAAGCAAGGGAATTTATCGACAATTACGACTGTGGCATCCGTTACGCCGACGACAACATTGCACAGATTATCGGATGGATCAAAGATCACGGCCTCTATGACGAAGAGCTGGCGGTTATTGTTACCTCAGACCACGGCGAAAACATCGGCGAACTAGGTATTTATGCAGAGCACGCAACAGCGGATGAACCGACTTGCCACATTCCCATGATCATCAAGTGGCCCGGCGGACGGAAGGGCGTTTCCGTTTCCGGCTTCCACGACAATGTTGATCTGCTTCCCACCATCCAGGAACTGCTCGGAACGAAAGCCGTCGGCTGCTGGCACGATTATGACGGCGTTTCCTACGCCAAAACCCTGCTGACTGGGGAGGACTGCTCCCGAGACAGCATTGTCATGACCCAGTGCTGCCATGTCTGCCAGCGGAGCGCACGGTTTGACGATTACATCTATATCCGAACGATTCATGGCGGCTACCATCTGTTCCCCGAGGAAATGCTCTTCAACGTCAAAACGGATCCCCATCAGCTTTACAACCTCACGGAGGAGCATCCGGAATTGTGCGAAAAAGGAGCCAAGATTATTCTCGATTGGACGGATCGGATGCTGAAAAAGTCCAAGTATGCCACTGATCCGCTCTGGACCGTGATGAAGGAAGGCGGTCCGCTGCATTGCCGCGGGGAACTGGAAAGTTATATCAAACGTCTGGAGGGAACGCCGCGGAGCTACGGCATTCCGCTGCTCCGCAAACAATACCCCAAAGGCTGAACCTTCTGTAGAATCATAACCACTAGCAGTCAGCCTGTAGAAAAGGCCAAGTACGTGCAATGAGGGCAGAACTAGCTTTTTGTATGCAAAATGGAGAAGGGACAAAAGAGAAGGCAGTTTCTCACGCAGATACGACGGTATCCCGCCATCCTGCACGGGATGGCGGGCATCTTTCGCCTTGTCCAGATAGTCCTGCCAAATATGCCGCTTATCGACCTAGCGGTGAAGTTTCCCCTCAATGGCCGAGAGGCCTTGGTCGAAGATCTCCCAGTCCGGATGGAACCGGAGATTTTCCAACCGGAAAGCGCAAGGCCAGCCGGGAAGCCATTGGGAAGGGCTGAATGGCGGGACCCCATGACGGCCCCAACGGGTGTGAAAGATGGCTTCGTCCTGGGCGCCAGCAGGACGAAGCCGACCGTTGATATACTGAGTGCCGTCGGAAATACACTGGCAGGCGTTGCACCAGAAAACAAGAGCCCGTTCCCGCCACTGGGCGAAGCCGGTAAGCTCGTAGAGCTTTAGGAAGGAGAGCACGTCCCGAAGGGCGTACTGATCCAGAGCCTGATGAGCGGTGGAAACGGCGGTAGAACCGAAAGTGTCGTACCCCATTTTTCCAATCAGGGAATCGGAGGAGTATTGTATGGTGAAATGCATCATCCAGGTGCAGAGGTACCAGGCAATTTTTTCGGCGGCAGCCACATAGTCCTGCTTCCCGGTAACCTCATAAAGGGCCAGAGCATCCCTCAGCAGAGGGCTGGAAGATTCCTTATCGATGCAGTAGGTGTCCAGGGCTCCGGCGGTGGTGAAGCCGTCCCGCTCCAGAGTGTTGTAGTAGAAAGAGAAAGCCTTTTTAGCGCTATCCAGATACTTCTGGTTTCCGCTCCGCTTGTAAGCGGTGATAAGGGGAAGAATCAGAAAGCAGCCGACAGTGCCTTCCTTTGCCAAAACAAATCCTTCTTCGTCCCAGGATTTGGCAAAAGCTCCTTCCTCATTCTGATTTTTCATGGCAAAGTCACAGATTTTATAAGCAGCAGCCAGATATTCCGGCTTCTCAATGCCGGCTTTCTGGAGAAGCTCATAGGCTTCAAAGTAACCGTCGGCGGCGCCGCCATTATTGCAGGCGTCGTTTTGGAGAAGGATCTGGCCGTCGGGGGCCCGTCGAAATTTCTTTCCCGCAAATCCTACAAAGGACTCATAGGTACACTCCCCCACCTCCCAGCGATCGGGCTTGAAATCAGGAGGAAACTCCATATACCGCCACTCTCCCCGGTCTACTCTGGCGGCCACCAGCCCCGCAGGATATTGGGCAAATTTAAGCCAGCTGTCCAGGGCGTCAATGGCCATCTGGAGCTTCTCCTTATCTCCGGTTTGAAGATAATCCCAGACAAAGGCGTTGGCCATAGAAGCGTTCTGCCCCACCCAGCTGATTTCATACTTGTGCTCGGTTTTCCGGTAGGAGGTGACACCCTGATGCCACTGGGATCCGGTGGTGAAGCCGGCAAAGCCGTCCTGCTCCCGCTCGTAGAGGTAGCGGCAATAGGCGATGGAAAGGCGGTAAAGCTCCTTGGCCTCCAAAGGGGCTTTCATAGAGTGGCCGTAGTACCGCCAGGCAAAGTCCAAAAGAGTGGGATAGCGAAATTTGGAACCGTCGGAGCTTTTTACCAGAAGGATGGCGGAAAACTCCTGGGAGGGCTCCATGCTTCCCTGAAAGGGTTCTCCCCAGAAATGGCGTTGGAGAGTCTTGGGTCCCTCCTCCTCAGGAAATATCAAAACATGACGTTCTCCTTCCGGAGTCTGGTAGAGAGAACATGCGGTACTGTCGGATTCGTTGGCGGCCATCAAGGCGATGCTCACCGCTTCATTTTCGCTGTAGGTACAGGAGGGGATGGTTACCCGGTGGGAAGCAAAGGTCCAGGGGACGCCTTCGAAGCTGTCTCCCACATATTCCGGGGTGCTGCCCCATCCGTTGCCGTTATAGCTGATCGAAGGGATCATGGTGAAGGTGGGCTTCCCCAAAAGCAGGACCTCCATCCGGAGATGGTCGGTAGGAACAGCAGTGCACCGGTTCCAGCGCCAGACGCCGTCCTCAATTTTTACGAAGGAATCCTCAGCTCCCTTTACAGAAAGGATTTTCCCCACAGTCTTTCCCTCCGCCTTTAAAAGCCAGGCGGACGCTTCTTTAATAATTTCGGTCATAGGATGTTCTTCCTTTCAATGACTCAGCCCAACCGGTACCAGACCTGGCGAGACCAGGTCTCTCCGGGGGAGAGGCAGACATTTCCAGGTTTGTGTTCCCAGATATGGTCGCTGTCGATATCATCAGATCTTCCGCACCAGGGTTCGATGCAGATAAGGCTGATCTGTCCCGGGTTTCCCCAAAAGGTGAAAACCGGAAACCCTTCTGCCCCCATCTCCAAAAACCTGCCGGATTTTTTTGAGAGAAGCGTAATCTTGGCAATTTTGCAGTTTTCCAAGGTGAAGGGTCCTTTGTCGAAGAAGCCTTCGAAAAGCGGAATGTCAGTTTCTCCGGAGAGGACGGGCCGCCGCTCATGGGTGCAAAGCCGCGTTATTGGATCCAATACCACCTGAAAAAGGTTCTGGGGGGTGTCAAACCGGAGAAGATAATCATCTGCCCCCTCCTCAAGGTCAATGGGACAGTAAAAGCCCGGGTGGAGACCCAATCCAAAGGAAAGGGGGACGGTTCCAGGATTTTTCACCAAAAGCTCCTCAACCACCCGATCCTCCTCCAAACGGTAATCCACTGTCAAGGAAAAGGGGCAAGGAAACCGGGACAGGGATTCCGGAGTATCGGTAAGGCAAAGGGTAAGACGGTCTTCAGAAAGGAATACCGGGGTGAAATCCGAGTCTTTTGCGAAACCGTGCATGGTCATAGGGTACTCCCTCCCCCTGATGAACACCCGGTCGCGGGAAATCCGTCCGGCGTTGGGAAAGAGCAGAAGGCTATGCTGATTCCATGTTTCAGCCCCGGGCTGCCAGAGATACTCCCGGTTCAGGGTACGGCTGTAAAGGCTTTGAAGTTCTGCCCCCTTCTGGGCAACCCGGATAGAGAACGATTGATTTTGTAAAGTCCAGAACATTGTTGACTTCTTTCTTCTGAATTTTTAAGCAGCCTCCGGGAAAATCCCGGAGGCAAACCTGTTTCCCGAAAAACTATTCGGGGAGATTGATGGTGTCAAACTGTTTGATGATATTCACTATCTGCTTGGGCGTGATGGGAAAACGATATTCGGTGACCAGATCTGGATGGCCAAAAACCGGCTCGCCTTTGTCGTTCCAGGTAAAGGGCTGAGCAAAGATAGAGCGGCCGTTCCACCCGCCGCCCTTGGTAAGCTGACCGTGGAAGACGATCCAATCCTGCCGATTCCCATCGGCGTCATCCCAATGGAGGAAGGCGGCGTGACCGGGGGCGTAGACGGTGTTCTGAGGATTTTCCTCGTCAATGTAGGTCTTGAGCACCGGTTCAGGGTACTTTTCCCAATCATTCGGTTCCAGAGGATCACCGTTTTCCGTTAGCTTCATCATGCCGAGACAGTAGTTATCCCCCCAACTACCGTTACCGGAATAGAGAATATAGATGTTCCCATCAGGGCTGATCAAAGGAGTAGCTCCTTCCACCACCCTGGGAAGGTTTGGCCCGCCGTCACTATACTCCCAGGGATAGGTGGGCTCACAGATTTTCACGGGAGAGGTAGCGAGACTGGTAGGACTCTCCATCCGGGTGGCGTAAAGATACTGCTCGGTGTTTCCTTCGTCCCGACCGGTGAAGAAATAGTAACGGGCAAGGGCGCCGTTCTCTCCGGTGGGCAGATCGGCAATATGGGGACCAATGGCCCAGTGGTTTTCAAGCCCGGGGCCTTCCAGCCGACCCAGGAAAGTGTAGCTGCCACAGGGATTGGCTTGATCGTCGGCCTTCAGGACATAGACCCGATGGTTTGCATTATCGCCGTCGTCACAGGAAACATAGATATACCAGTCTCCATCCAAATTATAAAGCTTGGGGGACCAGAGCTCTTTGCTGTAGGCTGCCTGAGCAGGGTCTTTGGAATCCGGAGCCCAGACGATGTGGGACTCAGCGGAGGCCAGTCCGGCAATTGTATCGGCCTCGTAAAGATAGAGGCAGTAGTTATTGTAACTGCCGTCGGCAGAGGGGGTGGAGCCGGACTTCATCAGGTAGTATTTTCCGTTATAAAGGGTGATGCTGGGATCGGCTCCGGCCATAATGGGGTTTTGGAAGGAGATAGAATCCTTTTCGTAGCTTTCCTTTACCTCCTCTGAGACGGTAATGACAGAGGTATTGGTACCCATGGTAACAGATGGGTCGGCGCCCTGAATTTTTGTAGTTTTCAAAAAATCCCCCCCGTTTAATGTCACCCGAAATTCTCCGTCCAACTGGGTGGTGACTTTTTCACTGCTCAAAGAGGAAGCGGTAATCTGCCCGGCAAAAACGCCGCCTTCAGCGGTAATGCTCACGATTCCCTCAAATTTGCTGGGTCCCTTGGAACCATAATTGCAAAGGCCATGAAGAGCTTTTTTGATATTTCCGCCGGTAATGCAGACGTCGATATTTCCAATCTGATTATTTTGCCCACCGCCAGTGATAACATCGTGGAAAGTGCCGCCTTCAATATTCAGGGTGATGTTGCCGTTGATGGTGCAGGCAGTTTCCGCAGTGAATTTACTCCGCCGGTGACCTCCCCGGATGACCTGCCAGTCGCCGCTTTTGATGGTCAGATCGGGGCTGATTTCCTGACAAGCGGCCGCATCGTCCTCGGATGTAATATTGCTGCCGCCGGTGACGCCGATAAAATTGCTGGCGCCGCTCCGGATACAGGTGATCCCCTCTCCTAAAATAGTTCTGTTACCATTGCAGAGGATGAGCTGAGAGGACTTCTTCACCAGAAGATCGAGGTTTTGCATGGTGACCGGCCCGTGAAAGCTCATATAGGCTCCGACGTTCAAGGTAGCGCCGGCGGTTTCCCGATAATCGCTGTCAGCCAGAGAGGTGATAATCAGTTCCTCTTCCGTTTCCGGGGTGTCTAGCTGGTTGGACAGGGTGGTGGGGCCGCAGATGACCAGATATCCCCCGCTGGTCAGGAGAGAAGCTGCCTGGTTCAGGTCACTCAAGGGGCTGTCAGGAGCGCTGCCATTGCCCAATCCGCCATCCTTGACGTAAACGGCTGGTAATCCCTGATATTCTCCTGCGCCGGGTAGGGAAACGATGGCCGTGTCGGAGATTTCGGAATCCTCCTTCATGGAAACAGTGACGGTCAGGATGGGAGAGAGCTCTTCACTGCTGATGGTAAGCAGCCCATTTTGATCAATAGCAGAGAGCTCTGAGTCCACCGACCATTGCATCTCCCCATCCAAATTGGAAGAAGCCGCAAACTGTGCGACATCCCCCTTTTGCTTCATCAATTCCTTGGGGGTAATGCGGATATGGTATACCTTTCCCGGATCGCCATCACAGCCTTGAATCGTATCAAATCCAGTGACGTTCAGGTCGGAAGGAGAAAAAACCTGCTGATTATATTTGAGGATAGCGGTATTCCGGCCGGAGATACCTGCACTGCCAACGATCCCTTCTTCGAAGGAGCCACCGTTTAAGTAGACCCGAACGGTACCGTTCAGATAGATATCCGGATCCTTGGGATCTCTGGCCGCTTTCCAGACTGCAATCAGAGGTTTATGAAAAGTACCGCTGGTGATGCGAACACTTACATTGCCGTTATTAAGACCATTAAAGGAGTTGGTGCCGAATTTCCAAATACCATAGACCGGGGCCATAAACTCGCCGCCTTCGATGGTGAGACAGGCATTGCCTTCCATGGAGCTCTGGCTTCCGGCAGCCACATCGCTCCAGAACCGTCCTCCGGTAATCGTCAGGGAAATATCCCCATTGATGGTGCGGGCGGTGGCTTCTCCTCCATTTTTCCGACGATGGCCTCCCCGAACGGAAGCCCACTCGCCGCTTTCCACCGTCAGGTCTGTAGAAAGGCAATCGGGGCTTTGCGCATTTACAATATTATGACCGCCGAAAAGATAGGGATAGTCAGTCACTCCCTCCCCTTTCAGGCAGGTGGTCCCTTTCCCGATACGGGTCTTATTGCCCCCGCAAGCGATGATGGAAACATCCTTGGGAGAACCAGCTACCGCTTTTCCAGCCACTGCTTCCAGCCGGATAAAGGAAAATTCCGTGGGGTCAGAAAGGGTGACAGCATTCTGGATGACGAGCTTCGCTTCGGATTGGCGGTAGTCGGTTTCCCCATAGGCGGAGGTAAACCGCAAGGTATGGCCGCAGGAAGGGAGCGTTCCTGTCAGAGTGACCGTTCCGATGACTACCAGCACCGAATCCTGATGGGAAGCTGCGATAGCCCCGGCCAGATTGGTGGGGGTTTCCGGAGTGGAACCGTCCCCTTCCCCATCCTCGGTGAGATAGATGGCGGTATATTTCTCCTCAATGGGAGGAATATACGGCTCCTCCGGAAGGGGGGCCACAATGAGAGGCTCCTCTGGAATGTCGCTGTCCACATCTCCGCCAGTTATCCAGTCCTGAATACTGCCGGAGGAGGTCGTGGTATTGTCTGTGGGCTGAACGGGGATCACCGCTCCGTCGGTCCCTCTGATAGAAAAGGCTATGCCAGCTGCAGGCTTGCGGTAGCTCTGGCACTCTCCGTCCTCGCCGAAGCGGTAGGTCTTGCCGTCGATCCGGACGCGGCCGGTGGCCATAGCGCCATCGGCTTCTTCATCAAAGTAGTAGGTGATGCCGTTAATCTGGACCACGCCAGAAATGATCTCGCCGGTATCTGCGGCAAAGTAGGTCTTCCCCGCTTCTTCGATAAAGCCCGTCTTCATAGCGCCGTCGTTTTCGTCGCCCAGAATATAGGTTTTACCGTTGACTTCCACCCTGCCGAACTTCATATCTCCGTTCACGGAATCGGTGTAGTACCACTTATCACCGCTCTTGACCCAACCGGTAGCCATATCGCCATTAGCCTGCAGGAAGTACCATTTGCCATCAATTTTCTTCCAGCCAGTAGTCATACTCCCGTCGGGATTCATGTAATACCACTTGCCGCCAGTCAAGACCCAGCCGGTCTCCATAATGCCCTCACTGTCCAGATAGTACCATTTTTCGTTGGTCTGGATCCAGCCGGTTCGGGGGTTGTTATTCTCCAGAAACCGCCAGCTAATTC
>CAKXAF010000011.1:0-7898 GCA_934869045.1 uncultured Nitrososphaerota archaeon
GTCTGGAGGGTGGCGGTGGAGCCGTCCTCCATGCGCACCAACAGTTTGGCGTCATCGGGGAAGTCCGGATAGCCCTCCCAGTTTCCAACCTGCATCCAGCCGCTCACCTCTGCCACCTCGGAACCGGTGAACCAGCGGAGCAGATCAAAATCATGGATCATGAGATCCACGACCAGCCCTCCGTTTTCCTCCCGGCTGAAATGCCAAGCCTCCCGGGAGGCCGGCGACAGCTTGTGGGGCTTCAGGATGGTGAACCCGATGATCTTCCCCAGCATTCCGGCGCCGATGGCCTGCTTCAGGGCGGCCAGGCCGGGGTTATAACGCTCTGTCAGCATCATTCCGACCTGGATGCGTCCTCCTCTGAGAATCTTCTCCGCTCTGTCCAGGTCCTGCCGCCGGGTGACCAGGGGCTTATCCGCCATCAGGTGGACGCCGCGGGCAGCACATGCCTCCAACAGACGGATTTTCTGATTGTTAACGGCGGAGCTGCCGATAATTTCCGGCTTCCGCTCCCAGACATCCTCCGGGACCGCGGTCAAGGGGACGTGATATTTTTCTGCCAAAGCCCCCGCCAGCTTTCCCTCGCCTTCGCAGATGCCAATGAAGGTGTGGCCCAGGTCCAGCATTTCCCGGATAAAATCCTCAATGTGACCATGGCGGCAGCCGATGATCCCAAATTTCATGGAGATACCTCACTCGCCAAGCAGGCGCTTCGCATTCTGATAGTAAATTTTGTCCAGAACTTCCTTGGGAAGATCCAAGCTTTCCAAAAGCTCCTGATGCGCGCCGCCGAACATATCACGGGCAAAGACCACCCGATCCTGGAACTCCGTCAGGAACCCCCTAGTAAATTCCGGATCCCGGGCCAGCGCGTTGCGGCCCGAATTGGCGGAGATGTCGCACCAGAGGTTGGGGTACTGGCGGAGCATTCGGATCAGCTTGCCTTCACCGACCACCTTTCCTTTGGGATAGAAGTCCGTGAGGTGCTGCCCATCGTCAGAGATACAGGCCCAAAAACCCAGAGCGTGGCCCAGGAAGGTGGTCTCCGGACATTGGGCGAGGACTCGTTCCACCGGCTCCATTCCGCCGCCGTACCACCAATGGGGACGAGGGTACTTCTGGTTCAGGGGGATGGGATACTCGATGTGAAGGATCACCGGCAGCTTTTTCTCCCCGCAGAAGCGGAACATCCGGATGGCGTCGGGGTTATCGTACATCATCCGCGCCTTCAGCTCGCCATAGACCCGGACGCCATGCTGATTAATCGCCGCCTCCAGCCGATCCTGAGATTCGGGGCGCCGGGGATCCGGCGCAAATCCCAGTACGAAACGGTCCGGATGCGCCCGGTGATAGGCCAGACACCGGGAAAACGGAACCGGGAAGTTGCTCCCGTAGCAGTCCACATTCTGGAGATTGCGCTGGTCCGGGTCGTATTCATCCTCCGGGCATTCCCAAGTGAGCATCCAAGCCTGATCAATCCCATGGGCGTCCATGTCCGCAAGGATCTGATCCATATCCTTGCCATGCCAATCCGGATGATTGTGTGCATCGATAATCATTGCTAAAGCCTTCTTTCCCGATTTTAGCGGAACAGGCTGACGCTGCTTCCGTTGGGGTCCTTGCGTACGTCTTCTTCGTGCTCCCGGTCGTACTGCACCAGTTCGTCCAGGTGGGCGGCGACTTTATGATAAGCCTCGGAATACTGACGGATCAGCTCCTCGCACTCCTTCTCAAACCGAGGTGCGATCATGATGGTGTCTACGGCCAGCCGTTCGGTCACCGGCAAAGCGTCAGACTTGCTCCGGGCGCCGCAGTCGCCGTAAGCGCCGCCTTCCATAAACAGCGGCGCAAAATGCAGCCGCCCGTAAGCGCAGTAGCCGCAGCGGACCCCTTCCGCATGGAGCGCCTTGAGCAGGGTGTAAGTGGAAACGCCGCCGAATTTTTCCGGATGGTAGCAGACGTACTGATAAGCGTACTCCCGCTCGCAGCCGGGCAGCACTTTCTGGGGTGTGAGGAAGGGCAGGTCCGCCAGACTGTCCTCCAGCAGTTTTCCGCCGCGGTTGCGGATGGCGTTGTGTTCATCCAGTTCGTCCAGGCCGGCGTTGGCAATGGCAATGGCCAGGGGATGCGGACGGAATTTGTAACCCATGCCGGTGAGGACGTATTTCTTATAGGGGGAATCATCGGGGAGCTTGGCGATACGGTCATACTGGCCCAATGCGACTGCACGCTGATAGGTTTCCTCCTCGTTGGTGACCAAGATGCCGCCTTCGCCTGCGGGAAGGAGCTTGGACTCCTGAAGGCTGAAGCAGCCGACGTCGCCCAGGGTTCCCACTTTTTTGCCGTGGTAGGTAGCGCCGTGGGCGTGGGAGCAGTCCTCGATTACTTTCAGCCCGTGCTTTTTCGCCACAGCCAGGATGCCGTCCATGTCGCAGGGGTTGCCCCAGACATGGACCAGCATGATCGCTTTGGTCTTTGGGGTGATGCGCTTTTCGATCTCTTCGGGGGTGATGCAGAAGGTCTCCGGATCCACATCGCAGAACACCGGAACACCGTGAGCGGAAACCACCGGCACAACGGTTGCCCAGAAGGTATAGGAGGGAACCAGGACCTCATCGCCGGGCTGAATGCCGACGGCAAACAGCGCTGTATGCAGGGAAGACGTCCCATTGTTGATGGCGAGGGCGTATTTCGCACCTACATATGCCGCAAAGCGCTCCTCAAATTTCCTGACCAGGGGCGAAAAGGAGATTTCTCCCTTCCGCATCAGTTCTTCCACCGATGCGTAAGCTCCCTCGGGCACCCGGGGAAGATTCCCCACGGTCTCATAATCCAGAGTGACTGCCTGGGGTCCTCCCAATAATGCAAGCTGTTCCATAATCGAATCCTCCGTCTCTTTTTACTGCGGTACAAGCAGCTTTGTATCGTTTTTTCCATTATAGCGGATATCATGCCATAAAATCTTCTGATATTTTCACAAAAAGTGATACGATTTTACGATGTTTTTATCCGCAAGCCCTTGGCCTGTAATTCTCCACTTCCACCCTCCGGCCGGTTTCGGCGGAGCGGTACATGGAAAGGATCAGCTCCACAGGGCGGCATCCTTCCTCCAGCCCGGCCTGGGGCTGCTGCCCTTCCCGGATAGCCCGGACGAAATCCTCCAACTGAAGCCGGTGACCCTCCCAGCCCAACGCCTGGGGATCGGAGGCCGCTGTTTCAGACGCCTCCCGGATCCAGGATTCTGCCGGTAGCGCCCAGCGGGTGAGCCGGTCCTCGGTCAGCTCCGCCGTTCCGGCGCTTCCGCTGATGCGAAGAACACGGGGACTTCCCGGATAGGCGGCCGTGGAGGCGTGAATGGTCCCCACAGCTCCGTTTTGAAATTCCACCAGCGCCGCCGCCGTGTCCTCGGTTTCAATCGAGTGGAAACTTGTCCGGGTTTGAGCGGTCACAGCGCGGACTCCACCCATCAGATGCAGCAGCAAGCTGATCCCATGGATGCCCTGATTCATCAGCGCGCCGCCGCCGTCCATTTTCCAGGTCCCCCGCCACGGAGACTGCTGATAGTACGCAGGCTCCCGCCAAAAATCCATAGACAGGTCACAAAGCAGAATCCGGCCAAGTGCATGTTCCTCCAGCGCCTTTTTCAGCCTGCACACATCCGGAGAAAACAGCAGCTGTGAAACCGTACCCAGCACCGTCCCGGATGCCCGGCAGGCTGCCCGCACCTGGGACAGCTCGGCAAGGGTAAGCCCTACCGGTTTTTCCACCAGAACATGTTTTCCCGCCAGCACTGCGGCTGCCGCCTGGCTGGCATGGAGGCCGCTGGGCGTACAAATGCACACTGCATCGATTTCCGAAGCCAAAAGGCCGTCCAGAGCCGGAAAAGCTGCCGCGCCATATTCTCCAGCAAATTTTTCAGCCCGCTCCATTTGCGCGTCGCAAACGCCAGCCAGCACCGCACCGGGTACCCGGCGGATTGCTTCCGCGTGCCAACGCGAAATCATCCCGCATCCAACGATTCCAAACCGCAGGAATCGCTCCATTCGCCATCATCCTCTCTTGCTTCCTATCTCTTGAACTGCGCCCCCATTATAACGTTCCTGTCCCTGCAGGGTCTACACATATTTTCCCAAAAGGTTTACATTTTTCCAAAAAGGCAGCTATTTCCTCCTGATTTCTTGCCATTGTCCACAGAATACAGGATTCTATCTCTTGTAAATGTTCGTTCAACGTGTTACAATCAAAACAAGTTATTTCCCTTTTTTCGACAGAAAGAGGTGAGCAAATGAATCCCTATTGGACAGACCTGCAAAAATACAAAGAGGTCGAACTCTGTACTATGCTTGGAAATTTCCAGGGCAACTGCCCTATCTACATCCGGCGGTACTCCCGCGACGGGATGACCCATGTTCTGCATCGCCATGAGATGATCCAGATGAATTATCTCATCAAGGGATCCTGCCGCCATCTTATCGGCGGGAAGGAGGCTCCTGTTGTCAAAGGAGACCTGCTCATTATTCCTCCTTACATTCCGCATCTTCTGCAATGCGGTGAGGATGAGGACTTTGAAATCTACGAAATCGAATTTACGCCGGAGGTCATCATCCAGAGCGTACAGGATTTTGAAAATCTTCAGTCCATTTTTGACTTTGCCTATCTGGAGCCATTCCTTCTCAGCGAGGATCAGCTTCACTCCCGCTATCACCTTCCTGCAGAGGAACAGCCCAAGGCCCAGCGGCTGATGACGGAGCTGCATGAGGAATACCAGGCCAAAGCGCCAGGCTATATGCTGCTCTGCAAGGCGCTCCTTCTGCAGCTGCTGGTCCTGTTCCAGCGTGCGATGTCGCAGGAGGCAGTGCAGGCTGTCTCCCGGGAAACCTATTCCAGCCACATCCGCGCCATGGAAAAGGCTATCGCCTATGTGGACGAAAATTACATGAAGGATATTTCCGCACAGGATGTGGCCCAAGCCGCTGCTTTCTCAAAATCCTATTTCGGCTACCTGTTCAAAACGGTTACTCACAAAACCTTTGTCGAATACCTAAACGAGAAGCGTATCGAAGCGGCTACGCTTCAGCTGGCGGACCCTTCCAAACGGGTCATCGACATCTGCTACGACTGCGGCTTTAAGAATATCAGCCACTTCAACCGCACCTTTAAAGCCGCCGTCGGCGTATCTCCCACCCAATACCGGGCCGCCCTCCGCGCCGAGGCATAAACCCGCGTTGAACTTGCAGCAGCATTATTTTCAAAATTCCATTCATTTTTCAAGGTGATTTATGCAAATAAAATCGTGCAAAATGCAAAGATAAGGCGAAATTTGTGCGCTATAATTAGTACAGTAAAAATACAAAATATTTTCAAGCTCAAAATTGTACACAAATAACAAATCTTGTGAATGATTGTGTTTTTGTGGAAAACACACTTCTTGCCGCACACCATGCCCGATTACATACGAACAGGAGGATCCTCTATGACCGGCACTGCTCCAAAACGTTCTGCTTTACAAGGCGGACGAAAGGGTACGACAAATTTCATTCTGACGCTGATGGTGCTTCCAGCGTTTCTGCTCATTACCATTTTCCATTACTTCCCATTGCCGGGTGTCGTCATCGCTTTCAGCAAATTCAATATCGGCGGGTTTCAAAGCTGGGTGGGATTTGACAACTTCAAATTCATCTTCTCCCTCAATAACTTCTGGCGCGCATTTGGAAACAACTGGCTGTACGTCCTGTTGAATTACCTGTTTATCTTCCCATCTGCAATCATTCTGGCGATTCTCTTTAACGAGATCCGGATCAACCCTTATAAAAAATTCGTCCAGACCATCAGTACCCTGCCGCACTTCCTGTCCTGGGCGGTCGTCGGAGGTATCTGGATGCTGCTGCTCTCTCCTTCCAACGGTTATGTCAACGAATTGCTCGGCCTGATTGGAATCGAACCCATTTACTTTTTCGGGCAGGCTAAGACGTTCCCGCTTTTGTACACTTTTATCGCGGTATGGAAAACCGTTGGCTATAACTCCATCATTTATCTGGCCGCCCTTTCCGGGATCAGCTCCGAACTGTACGAGGCCGCCGCAATCGATGGCGCCGGTCGCTGGAAGCAAACGCTCCACATCACACTTCCCGGCTTGAAACCTACGATCCTGGTAATGCTGGTCCTTTCCTTCGCCTCGATCCTGAACCTGTTCGAGCCGCTGTATGTGCTGTCGAACTCCCTGGTGCGGGAATCTGCCATGGTGCTTGACACCTACATTTTTGATACAGGTATTCTGAAGGGACGTTATGACGTTGCCACCGCTATGGGCCTGTTCAAATCCACCATTTCTCTCGGTCTGGTGCTGCTTTCCAACACCCTTAGCAAAAAAATGACGGAAGACGGCCAAAGCATCCTGTAATATCATGCCGGTTTCCCGGCGGAAAGGCGCGTGAAATCATGCAACGAACTCTCGGTGAAAAAATCTTTAACATATGCAATCTGCTCTTTTTCCTGCTTTTCTCCATTACGCTGCTCATCCCGGTTCTTTATATTCTGCGTCAATCGGTGGATGTCGGCATTGTCAAAGGCGGTGTTTCCCTTTGGCCGTCAGAAGCATCCTCTGCGTATTACCGCATGGTGCTTTTGGACAAGGGCGTTTATGGGCCGCTTATGAACTCCATTTATATCACGGTTGTCGGCACAGCTTTAGGCGTCGCTGTCAACGCGGCTGCGGCATATCCCATGTCCCGTCACGATTATAAGCCCCGCACCTTCCTGGCCTATTATATGGTCATCATTCCGATGCTCTTCAGCGGCGGCATTGTCCCTTCCTTCCTGCTGATGCGCGGCCTGGGCCTTCTGAATACTCTGGCGGTCTGTATCCTCCCCGCCCTGGCCAGCGGTTGGAACATTGTGCTGATCCGCAACTATTACCAAAGCATCCCGGAGAGCCTGATCGAGGCTGCTAAGATTGACGGGGCCGGCGAATTCTTTATCTTCGGTCACATCATCCTGCCTTTGTCCAAGCCGGTCCTGGCGGCGATCGCCCTTTTCACCGGTGTGGGCTTTTGGAATACGTTTACCCCCTCCATCATGTACAACTCCGATCCAACCAAGTATACCTTCGCAGTTAAGCTGCGCGAAATGATCGTTGTTCAGGAGGATATGTCGCGGCAATTTGAGGCCATGATGCAGCAGATGTCTATGTCCGCCAGTAACGGGCAGATCCTCAATAATGATGGTCTTGCAGCAGCGATGATGATTATTTCCATCATTCCTATTATCTTGGTCTATCCCTTCCTGCAAAAGCACTTTGCTTCCGGACTCATGGTTGGTTCCGTTAAGGGCTGATCGGTCTTGTATCAAACGGGGATTCCCGTTTCATAAATCCACATCATAACGGGAGGAAACAAAATGAAACGCTATCTTTCTTTCATCCTCTGCGCAGTCCTCGCGGCATCCCTTACTGTCGGCTGCGGCGACAACGGCGGCAGCAGCGCCAGCACTCCCGAGTCTTCCAGCGCATCCACTGCGGCTTCCCAGAGCAGCCCTGAATCTTCCGGCGCGGAAGAGGAAGAGCCTGTCGAACTTCTTATCACCCGTCCCCTCTACTTCGGCGACGTCAGCGACTATCCCGACCTCAAGGAAGAATGGATGACTATGGTTGAAGAAAAATACGGCATCAAAGTCACCATTAATGCTCTGGCCCGCAACGAGTATACACAGAAGGTCAACCTTCTCATGACCTCCAAGGACGTGACTGGTCTGGTAGGCGTCTTCTCCACCAACGAAATTCTGATGTACAAAGATCAGAACGCCATTGAACCCGTAGGCGATTATCTTGCCAACAATGAAACCTGGAAGAGCATGCCAGAGGATATGCAGAACCTTTACGTATTTGACGGCGATCTGTGGGG
>CAKXAF010000011.1:7908-8625 GCA_934869045.1 uncultured Nitrososphaerota archaeon
CCCGCTGGCTTTACAAAGAACCTGTTTGTCCGCACTATGCGCAAAGACTGGCTGGACAATCTGGGCCTTTCTGTTCCCACCAACATGGATGAGTTCTACGAAGTCGTCCGGGCCTTCACCTACGACGATCCGGATGGAAACGGTGTTAAAGATACCTATGGCCTGACCGCGGCCGGCACTTGGAACCTCCAGGACATCTTCCAATCCTTCAACGCCCGTCTGAATACGGATGGTAGCCGTTCCATCACCTATGATCCCGAAGCCAATGCCTGGATCGATACCATGCTGAAGCCCGAAATGGCTGAATGCCTGACTTTCCTCAACAAGCTGTATACCGAAGGAATCTTGGATCCGGAAGTTTTCACCAATAAAGGCAGCATGATGCGTGAGAATTTCTGGTCTGGAAAGGCCGGCTCCACCTTCTATTGGCTGGGCTTCAGCGGCGACTCCCGTCCCTACCTGGAAAAGCTGACCCCTGATGTAGAATTTGTCGAAATCCCCTACATGAGCGGAAACATCGATAAGAATATCAACCATGTCTGGTACGGCACAATTCCTTACATTATGGTAAAAGGAACAGAAAATGCGGATCGCATGATTAATGAGGCTGTCGATCTGATGCTGGGCTCTCAGGATAGCCACTTTGACTTTGCCTATGGCATTGAGGGCAAGACCTATCGTGTCGAAGGTAATACTGTTTACACTCTGATGGACGAA
>CAKXAF010000011.1:8635-16047 GCA_934869045.1 uncultured Nitrososphaerota archaeon
GCCCAACGCCGGTTTGACCTCTTCTATCCCTGCTTACTATGATGACTGGAACTTCCTGTCTGATGCTCTGGATGATGCAGGTAAGAAGACCGCACAGGAACTCCTGGACTTCAAGAAGAGTGTCGCTGCGGAAAGCATTGCTTCTGGCTGCATGTACTCCATCTCCGAGTCCCAGAATGCGATCAACTCCGCCACCTGGCAGATCGTTGGCGGCGACATCGACGCGGCATTTGAGACTGCGGTCTCCTCTGCCATCACCGGCTCCGTTCCTGTCGACCAGGCGATCGCCAAATACCTGGACGAAGTAAAGGGACTGGGCGCGCAGCAGGTGCTCGACGAGCTCAACGACTTCTGCGGCTATACCAGCGATCTGAAATATTAATCACCGCGCCGGCGCGGTTCGAAACAAGGGGAAGCAAGCTTCCCCTTGTTCCCATATCCGCCGCTTTTGCGCAACCCGGAGGAATTGCCCCATGTCACAATCCATTCATCTCATCTGCAACGCCCATCTGGATCCGGTCTGGCTCTGGCAGCGGGAAGAAGGGGTAGCCGAGGCCCTTTCCACCTTTGAAACAGCCGCCCGGTTCTGCCGGGAAACCGACGGTTTCGTCTTTAACCACAACGAGGCCGTCCTCTATCAGTGGATCGAACAGTACGATCCTGCCCTGTTCCGGGAAATCCAGCGCCTTGTGGCCGCGGGGAAGTGGCACATTATGGGGGGCTGGTATCTCCAACCCGACTGCAATATGCCCAGCGGCGAGTCCTTCGTCCGGCAGGTACTGGAAGGACGCAGCTACTTCCGCGAAAAATTCGGGGCCGAGCCCACCACCGCGATCAATTTCGACCCCTTCGGCCACAGCCGGGGGCTGGTCCAGATCCTGGCCAAATCCGGCTATGACAGCTATATCGTCTGCCGTCCCGGACAGGCAGATTTCCCCCTCAAGGAAAACACCTTCCTCTGGGAGGGCTATGACGGATCCCGGATTCTTGTCCATCGGCTTTTAAACGGTTACGAGTCCGGCAAAGGCCGCGCCCGAATGAAAATTGAAAAGTATCAGTCGGAAAACACAGACGGCCCCACTGGTCTGCTTCTGTGGGGAATCGGCAATCACGGCGGCGGTCCCTCTGCGGAAGATCTGGCTGCCATCGGGGAGATGATGGAAAACGGCGAAGCGCTCATCCACTCCACTCCAGAGACATACTTCGCCGCCCTGCGGGAGTCCAAGGAGCACTTCGAAGTGGTTTCCCGGCCCATGAATCACTGGGGCGTGGGCTGCTACACCTCCCAGATCCGGGTTAAACAGGCCCATCGCCGTCTGGAAGGCGCATACTATGCCCTGGAAAAGATGGCTGCCCACGCCGCGGCTATCGGCGCCCATCCTTATCCGAAAAAGGAACTGGCAGAGATCCGAAAAGACCTTCTCTTTTTAGAGTTTCATGACATCCTGCCCGGCACCGCCATCCGACGGGCGGAGGATGACGCCCTGCGGCTGGCGGGCCATGCCCTGGAGCAGGTTTCCCGCACCCGGCTGGATGTGTTCCTCTCCATGACCTATGGCCGGGTATCCCCCACCTCCAGCATCACGCCTCTCTATCTTTACAATCCCCACCCTTACCCCGTGGAGCAGACCTTCACCTACGAACTTCCCCTGGCCCAGACGGTGCGGGAGGGCTTTGCGCAGCCGGTCCTGGTCAGGGACGGCGAGCCGCTCCCCGTTCAGCGGGAGCAGGAGGAAAACATGGTGCCCATCCAGTGGCGGCGGCGGATTGCCTTCCGCGCCCGGGTGAAGCCCATGTCCATGGAACGGCTGGAATTTACCTATCAGGTTTTGGAGCAGCCGCCCAGCTCCGGTGCGATTGAGGAGGATGGAGAGTTCCTCCGGTTCTCCTCCGGAAGGGTGGAGGCCGCCATCAACCGCCGCACCGGCCTTCTGGACAGCTACCGCATCGACGGGACCGAATATCTCCGTCCCGGCAGCTTTCTCCCGGCGGTTTTTGAAGACATTCACGACACCTGGGGTATGACCCTGCAAAAATATGACGTTCCTGCCGGGTGCTTCCATCTCCGCCGGGACGGGCAGGGGAACCCTCTGCTGAGGGTTATTGAAGACGGCCCCGTCCGGGTCGTGGTGGAAGGGGTATTCGAGTACGGCCGTTCCGAGCTGGTGCTGCGCTACAAGCTGCCCTGTCTGGACACGGAGCTGGAAACCGAGGCCTTCCTGCAGTTCGCGGAGGATCTGAAGGTGGTCAAGCTGGCGGTCCGACCGGCCTTTTCCGGATTCCGCTTTTTGGGCGAAACCGCCTTCGGCGTGGAGGAACTGGCTTGTGACGGCCAGGAGGAGGTCGCCCAAAAGTGGCTGGCCGCCGACAGCGGCGAAAGGTGTCTGACCCTGATAAACGATTCGGTCTACGGCTCCAGCTGCAGCAGTGGGACACTTTATCAAACGCTGATCAAGTCCTGCGGCTACTCCGCGCACCCCATGCCCGGACGCACCCATGTCCTCAGCGGACGGTATCTGCAAAACAGCGACCACACCTGCGTAACTTATCGCTTCTTTCTCAATGGAGGAGAAAGCGGCCAGCGCCTGGCCGCCGTTTCCCGGGAGGCGCAGATCCGCTGTGAGGAACCGGCGCTGCTGGCCTGCTTCAGCGGGAACTGCCCGAACTCCCGGGAGAGCTTCTGGTCGCTGGACGGGGACTGCCTGGTCTGTTCCGCCGTCAAGGCGGCGTGCGATGGCGAAGGCTGGATCCTACGGCTGTTCAATCCCACTGGAGAGCCTCAAAAAGATCTGCTCCGTACGGGCGGTTTCGCCTTCCCCGTATCCGCCGCTCCCTGGGAGGTCAAAACCTTCCTTTGGCGGCCGGGTGCAAACCATCTGGAGGAGGACAACCTCCTGGAACAGCCCATCGAATAACGCGGGGTATTGCCTCGGAAAGGATATGTGAACGTTTATGTCCCTGCCCCATCTTTACGCGGATAGCAACGACATCACCCGCATCCGCAAAAACCTTCAGGAATACGACTGGTACCGTCAGGCATTTTCTCAGATCCAGGCTGGCTGCGATGAAATGCTGCGCCGGGGCTTCTCCGTGCCGGAAACCTGCGGATTCGTCTTTTACAACTCCTGCAAAAGCGACAACTCCCCATTGGTCTTCAACCCATATGACCGGGAGAATCACATCTGCCCTACCTGCGGCATGAATTACCGGGATGAACCTTTCCAGCGGGCGTGGCAGTGCTACTATCATCAGTGGCTGGCCCAGATGTCCATCAACCTGGGCATCTGTTATGCAGTCACCGGCGACAGCTCCTACGCCCAGGCAGTCCGCCGGATGCTTCTGGACTACCTCCGCTTCTATCCCGGCTATGAAAACAATGACAACGAGCTGGGGACCACCAAGGTTTTCCAATCTACCTATATTGAGTCCGTCTGGCTCTCCTATCTGACCTGCGGCTACGACCTGACCAACCAGGATTCCTGCTGGACCGAGGCGGAACGGCTCCAGATCCGGCGCGGGCTATTTCTGGAGTCCGCCAAGGTCATCCGGGATTACGATGAAAAGCGGAACAACCGGCAGGCTTTCAACAATTCTGGCCTCTGCGCCGCCGCTCTCACAGCGGAGGACAGCGAGCTTCTCGACTACGCCCTTCACGGTCCTCACGGCTTTTTCAGCCATATGGAAGGTTCCGTCCTCTCCGACGGGCTCTGGTACGAGGGGGATAACTACCACTTTGCCACCGTCCCATCCATGGTCAATATCGCGGAAATGTGCCTGCATAACGGCATCGACCTCTATCAGCGGGAATATGCCGGCCACAGTATCCGGCAGATGTTCGAAGCGCCTCTGAAATCCCTGCAGCCAGATCTCTCCTTCCCCTCCCGGAAGGATTCCCCCTATGCCAGCAGTATTGCCCAACGATGGTATTCCGGCCTCTATGAGCTAGCTTACACCCGCTACCGGGAGCCTGCCTTCGGCCGGGTCCTAAAGGTGATGTATGGCCAGGAACCGGCGGACAGCGAATTTAAGAACGCCGCAGGGCTCATGGACATTTTTGCGCCATCCCCCGCGTCCCGGAGCTTTCTGGATTGGCGCGGCTTCCTGACCCTGACCCCGGACCTGGGACAGGAGGAGGGGCTTCCTTATACAGTCCCAGTCAACATGGAAGGTACCGGCCTGGCCGTGCTCCGAAAGGACGGTTGTTATCTGAGCCTGGATTACGGTGATTACGGCGGCGGCCATGGTCATCCCGACCGGCTGGCCATCAGCTATTTTGCCCGGGGACGCCGCTGGCTGACCGACTATGGTACCGGCCAGTATTACTTTGACCACCTGAACTGGTATCGCTCCACCATCGGCCACAACACCCTCTGCGCCGATGGAAAAACCCAGCTCCCAGTCTCCGGATCCTGGGAAATATTTGGGGAGACCGCCGTTTCCGCCGCCGCCCGCGGCCGGGTCAGCGGTCTGTATCCTGGCATCGACGCGCGCCGGACCATTCTTTTGCTGGAAGAGGGAATCGCCTTCGACTGCCTAGAGGCCTTTTCCGGGGAAAGCCACTGCTACCACGCGGCTTTTCATGGATTCGGGACCCTGGATCTGGAGAGGAGGCTTTCTCCCGCGGAGCTGACCGGCGATAACTATCGTTTTCTCAGTGATGTAGAAGGCTGCGAGGTATCCGGGCCCTTCCGCGCCGTCTTTACAGAGGGCGGCGCCAGGTTCGCCGTTCACTGCGCCGGTGGAACCAGCGGCCGGGTCTTCCGCGCCAGCGCCTACGGCCCCCCAAACCAGATCCCCAAACGGTTCCCCATTCTCATCGCGGAGCAGACCGAAAAATCCGTTGCCTTTGCGCAGATTTTGGAGGACATTCCGGAGGGGCAGGAAAGCCGGGTGCTCTCCTTTACAACAGCAGGGAACAGCAGCTATCTTCTGACCTTTCATGATGGCCGTTCCGTTCAGATCTCCTGTAACGACGAGGGTCTGACCGTCTGCCGCTCCGATGGAAACGAGGTCGTGGGATTCGAGGTCTACGGAACCGATGGCATTCCCGGAACGGTTTCCTTTGCCATGAGGGTTCCCGCTGCCTGCGGACGAAAATCCGGCGGAGAATGGTCCCTGGAGCTGCCCAAAGCTTATGGCCGCTGCACTCTGTCCGCAGCAGTTTGCGGAGGGACGGAACAGACCCGCCTTCAAAAGAATCTGCGGATCAGCCGGCTCTTGACCGAAGAGCTTTTCAACGGCATTGAGAATTCCGTGCAATTCCAGTTGGGCAACTTTACGGAAAGCGCTTGGGCTGAAATGCTGAATCCCTCGGATTTCCCAGAATTTTTTGGTCTGTGCAGCCCGGTTTCCTTCCTCCTGGAACCCGGAGAACTCAAAACCGTGGAAGTCCGGGCGGTTCCGGCACTGCCGGCCGGTCAGGAAACCGCAGAGATCTCCTTCCGTCCTACTGGAGAAACCTGGAAATTTCGCCAGGCTGAGCCTCTGTCTGCCACTGAATGGCTGGACTTCTGTGCAGAGGATGGCTGTCCGCTTCGGGTGCAGCTGACCAACCGAACCGCCACGTCCCTTCCGGTGCGGGTATCTTTCCAGCCAGAAGAGTTTCTTCTCTCTCCCGGGGAGGTCCGCACGCTGTCTCTTCCTCTGGACGATCCCTCCATCCTCTGGGAGGAGGAACGGGTCAGCTTCTCCTACGACCTGGAGGCAGGAGCCTTTCACACCGAACGCAGGCTGGAGAAGGCCTGCGCCATTCCCCGCTGGCTGGCGCGGCGCTTCCCGCTGGACAGCTGCGGCGGCCAGCCTAACCTGCATCTCCTCTCCGCCGGACAGATCTCCCGGGGAGAAAAACACTGGGGCGGCCTTCAGGACTTGTCTGCCCTGGGCCTGCTGACTGTTTCGGACGGCACCAGTCTCACCCTGTCCCTGGCGGTTACGGATGACCAGGTTCTTTTCTCCGGCGGAAAGTTCCCCTTCGATAACGACGGCATCCAGCTCTATTTCGACCGCCGTCCCCTCTCCCACCGCATGGCAGGAGACACATCCTTCGGTGTTTACGGTCTGCTGGTCCGCCCCGGCGTTTTTGACGAGGCCGCTTCGGTGGCGCCGCTGACCAGGGACGTGACGAAATCGGAGGAGATCTCGGTCTCCGTCCGCCGCACCCAGGAGGGCTACGCTGTCCTGCTGGATATTCCTTTCACCAGTCTGGGCGGCGCTCCACAGCCCGGCGCGGTCTGGGGCTTCGATCTCATCGTCAATGACCGGGATCGCGGCGTGCGCCGGGATATGCAGATGATCTGGTCCGGCGCCCTTCCAGGCGAGCGAACCTATCTGCGGGAAGACCATCATAATCCGGACCGGTTCGGTGTTATCCGCTTTTGACCGGTCCCGCAACAGGAGGAATCAACTATGAATCCCATTCACGAAAAACGCCGGCTCTTTACGGAGAACCGGGTTGTCAACTGGCATGAGCACGTCTGGTTTCATGCCGGCGGCGGGCTGGACGAGGCTCTCTGCGACGGTCTGGTGGAAGATGCCCAACGCACCGGCACCGACGTCCTGGTCTGCTCTCTCCCAATCCTGGCCCAGAAGGTAACGCCGGAAGAATTCCGGCGCTGCAACGACACACTGGCCCTTGCCATGAAGCGTTACCCCGAAAAAATCCGGGGCTTCGCCTTTCTGAATCCCGGTTACACCCGGGAGGCCCTGGACGAGATCGACCGCTGCGTCCAGGACTACGGCATGATCGGCATTAAGCTCTACTACCAGTACTTTATCGACGATCCCGCGGTCCGGCCGGTCATTGAAAAATGCATCGACCTGGACATTCCTATCCTGGTCCACGCCAGCAAGCTGAACTACCACCCGGAAGAGCAGCCTTTTGTCTCCAACGGCGTACACTTTGCGGCGGCGGCCAAAGCCTACCCAGAGGCCCGCTTCATAATGGCCCACATCACGGGCGGCGGCGACTGGGAATGGTCCCTGAAGGCCATAGCCGGATCACCCAACGTCTATACCGACATGAGCGGCAGTGTCATCGACGCCCGGGTCATGGAAAAAGCGGTGTCCCTTCTGGGCGCCGGACGGATCCTGTTCGGATCGGACGGCTCCTATGCCTCCTGTGTCGGAAAGATCCTGGCCGCCGATCTTTCTGAGGAAGATAAGAAAACCATTCTCAACAACCCGGATTTCGAACGCTATCTGACCCGGGGCAATGCCTGAAAGGAGGGCTTTTGATGATTCTCGACAGTGTGGCATATTTGGGCCACTGGCCCTTCCGGAAACTTGGCTGCGCCAACGCGGCGGAAATGGCCGCTTGGATGGACAAAGCATCTATCGAAAAATCCTGTGTTTCCTCCATCAACTCCGTCTTTTATAAGGATGCTATGGAAGGAAACCGGGAGCTTATGGCGGAG
>CAKXAF010000011.1:16057-19218 GCA_934869045.1 uncultured Nitrososphaerota archaeon
CCCCTTCGCCGTAATCAATCCCGCCTACCCCGGCTGGGAGTCAGATTTTTCCGAGTGCTTTGACGTTCTGGGCATGAATGGATTGGAACTTTTTCCTGCTTACCACAACTACACATCTGCGCTCCCGGAGCTGAAAAGGCTGCTGGAAATGGCGGCTGCCCGGGGCATTCCCGTCCGTCTGCCCTCCCGTCTGGTGGATATCCGGGGACGGCACTGGCTGGACACTCCGGAAAACCTGACCCCAGAAGAAATGGAGTCTGGTGTCGCCCTTTGCCCGGAAGCAGATTTTCTCCTCTGCTCCTGCAACACCGCAAGTCTCGCAAAGCGGTTAGCTCCTCTGGCCGCTGAACGGAAGGGCCGCCTCTTCTACGACCTGGCCCGGCTGGAGGACTGCTATTTCAGCCATAGCCTTCGGGCCTTGCTGGAGACAGCGGGGGAAGACCGCGTGGTTTTCGGCTCCTGCTCTCCCTTCCAGTATCCGGAGGTTCAGGAGCTGAAGCTGGATCTGCTGGATCTTGCGCCGGAAACCTATGAGAAGATCGTCTCCGGCAATCTATATCATCTGCGCCTTTCCAAAGGCTGCTGATGGAAAAGCTTCCCGGGGGTCCATGGAACCACCCGGGGAGCTTTTCGATTTTATTCGACTGGCTTAAGATGATCCGTATCCAAAGCTGGTCAGGACTTCCGTGTGATGTGTCTCATACCAGTCAATGATGGGCTGCAGGCAGATGGTCTTCCAGGGACGCTGTTTTCATCGCGATCCGCACAAAGTGTTCGTCCTCCACAAGCATAACGCACAGCATATCGCTCCTCCTTACCCGCCGCAGACTTCTGCCGCCGGACTCATTATAGCATAAAGTCCAAAATTAAAAAAACTCCTTTCCATCTTTTGTTTATTCTACAATTGTTCCCCCAGCGTTGGAAGATTGGTGTTTTTATTCGCTTTTTGTGGCTTTGTATATTTACATTCTTATGAATGTGCGCTAAAATGAGGATGCCAAAATCTGCCCCTCAGCAAGGGCATCTTGTGCAGGAGGTACTTATGAAAAAAGTTCGAATCGGCATTGTCGGAGCCGGAAATATCGCCACCAACGCCCATATGCCAGCTTACGCAGTCTGCGACAAGGCGGAGATTGCCGCCGTGGCGGACCTCAATCTGGAACGAGCGGAAGCCTTTGCAAAACGTTTTGGCATTCCCCATGCCTACGCTTCTGTGGAGGAAATGCTAGCCCACGAGGACATCGACGCGGTGGATATCTGCACTTGGAACTGCGGCCACGCGCCGGTGACCATCGCCGCCGCCAACGCTGGAAAGCACATCCTTTGTGAAAAACCCTTTGCCGACAGTCTGGAACACGCTCTTGCCGCCAAAGAGACCGTGGAAATGGCCGGTGTCCAGTTCCTTTTGGGCGTCCCCAGCCGCTTCAATCCGTCCAATGCCCTGGCACGAGAACTGGTGGACAAAGGCGAGCTTGGCGAGATCTACTATGCCAAAACCTCCTATCTCCGCCGCCGCGGAACTCCCACCGGCTGGTTTACTGACAGCCGCGTCTCCGGGGGCGGCCCTGTCTTGGACATCGGCGTCCACCGAATTGACGCCGCCTGGTATATGATGGGCAACCCCAAGCCCGTCCGAGTCAGCGCCGCAGCTTCCAACCGCCTTGGCGAATTCCAAACCAAGGGCATCACACGCTGGCAGGGAACTCCCTGCCCGGACAACTGCAACGACACCGAAGATTTCGGCGCGGGCGTCATCCACTTTGAAAACGGCGCGATTCTAGTTTTCGAGGCCTCCTGGGCCATCAACGGGCCGGATCATCAATTCACCCAGCTCTACGGCACCAAGGGCGGCCTGACGCTGGATCCGCTGACCGTGTACGGTGAACGGAACGGCTATTTGAGCGACGACCAGCTGAATCCCGGCTCCGGCAACCCCTTTGAACTGGAAATTGCCCATTTCGTTGACTGTATCCTCACCGGCGCGCGCCCCCGCACCCCCATCGAACAGGCCTGCGACCTTCAGCGGATGCTCCAGGGAATTTACGATTCGGCCCGGCTCGGACGGGAAGTTACGCTTTAATCCACTGGAGGTTCCTATGAAAACCTGTATCAGCACCCACAGCTTCTCCCGGCTGATTTCCAGCGGGGTCATGGATCATTTTGCAGTTCTGGATAACATTCACGAAATGGGCGTCCCTGCGGCGGAGCTGGTGTTGGACGACCACACCTCCGGCAGCAGCGCTCCTCTGGACTTTGCCTGCCGCCTGGCAGATCACGCCCGCAGGCTGGGCCTGGAGGTGCCCATCTACACCACCGGCGCAAACTTCTGCTGCCCGGACGTGGAAGCGGAGATTCGCCGGGTGGAACGCCACATCGACATCGCGGCGGAGGCGGGGATTCCCCTGCTCCGCCACGACATCACCCCCGGCTTTTATGAGGGTTACACCGGCCTGCGGACCTTTGAGGCCATCCTTCCCACCTTGGCGGACGCCATCCGCGAGGTTGCGGATTACGGCCAGAAAAAAGGCGTGACTACCTGCTCAGAGAACCACGGCCGCCTGGTCCAGGACAGTGACCGGATGCTGGCCGTCTTCACCGCGGTCAACCATCCCAACTATCGCTATCTCTGCGACATCGGAAACTTCGGCGGCGTTGACGAGGACTGCGCGGTGGCTGTCTCCAAGCTGCTGCCCCTCATCTCCCACGTCCACGCCAAGGACTCCTTTGTCCGCTCCGGCATGCGCCAGAATCCTGGCCGGGGCTGGCTGCTGTCCCGAGCTGGAAACTACCGCCGCGCCACCATCTTTGGCCACGGTGACCAACCCGCCTACCAATGCCTGAAAATCATCTATGAATCCGGTTACCGCGGCTATGTTTCCCTGGAATTTGAGGGGATGGAGGATACTCTGGAGGCTATTTCCATCAGTATGGAAAACCTGAACCGCTATCTGGCGCAGATTATGGGGTGAAAAGATGGAACGCAGCTGGCTTTTTGAAAACTGCCGGGTTTTGACCGACGGCTTTACCTTTGAAAACGTCTCCGTGGCCGTCCGGGACGGCGTAATCGCCGGGATAGGCACGCTGGAGGCTGGTAATCTGCCGCGGATCGATGCCGCCGGTCTGACCCTGATTCCCGGCCTCATAGACACCCACTTCCACGG
>CAKXAF010000012.1:0-7568 GCA_934869045.1 uncultured Nitrososphaerota archaeon
TCCGGGGTTATACCGGACTGACCGACGAGGAAATGGACGAGCATGAAGATCTGACCGTTGCGGTGCTGGTCCTCTGCGCAGACCTGTATGAAAACCGCCTGACAACGGTGGACGACGGGAATGTAAACCGGACAGTGGAAAGCATCCTGGGGATGCACTGTCGAAATTTGATTTAAAAAAGGGGTGGAGGAATGGCCTGGGGCATTGACGTTTACTTCTCGCTAAAGGATCATTTTACATCCGGCATTTTAAATTCGGCAAAATCCCTGGAGCAGATGAAAAAGAAGGTAGAGGATACCAAGGGAAAAATCGACGAGCTGAACAAGCGGAAGGCCTCCATCCACGTGGACACGGTCCGGGCCAAGCAGGAGCTGAAGGCGGCGGAAAAGGCGCTGGATGGGACCAAAGAGGCTGCGGACCGGCTGTCCAAAGCCAAATACGACTATGAGAACCTTCAAACCGAGCTGCGAAGCGTATCCAGCGAGGCAAAACAGGCGGAGAAGGATCTTTCCTCTCTCAATGACGCCATGCAGCGCTCTCAGAACCGGGCGGGAGGCAGCTCCGGGGGAGGCAGCGAGATTCTTTCCCGCCTGGCTGCGGCGGGGGCTGTGCAGATGGTGGGACAGGCTGCCGAACAGGCGGCGCAGTATACCATCCAGAGCGCCTTTGGCAGCGAGGCCGGGATGATGTTTTCCGGCATCCTCTCCGGCGCGGCCTCCGGCGCGGCTATCGGAACCGCTGTGGCTCCCGGAATCGGAACGGCCATCGGCGCGGCAGCCGGCGGCCTTTTGGGAGCGGCTTCCGGGGCGCTGAATGTCCAGGCAAGCCGGGAGGAGGCGCTTCAATCGGCTGTCCAGGAACTGACCAATTCTTCGTGGGAGGCAGTCACCGGTTCTTTGGAATCAGGCTCCGGCGTTGCGGCGAACCGGGAGCAGGCGAATCTAGCTTTTGGGACGCTGTTGGGGGACCCGGAGGAAGCAAACGAGTTTCTGGACAAGCTGCAGGATTTTGCGGAAAAAACGCCTTTTGGTTTCACTGACTTAACCTCCATGTCCAAGACGCTGATGTCCTATAATTTCGGACTGGACGAGATGATCCCGCTGATGACGGCCATCGGAGATGCGGGTTCGGCGCTGGGAATCTCCGGATCGGACCTGACCACGGTGGCGACGATGCTGGGGCGGATGAATTCCTCCGGAAAAACATCATTGGAATATCTGAATCCGCTGATTGAACGAGGAATTCCGGTGATGGATTACCTGTCGGAGGCTCTGGGAAAAAGCAAGGAGGCCGTTTACGACATGGTAAGCCGGGGCCTGATCCCAGGGGAGGAGGCTGCGCGTGTCATTGCGGAAGCGATGGGAACCGATTTTGCAAACTCCATGGAAAAGCAGGCCCAGACCTATTCCGGCTTGTCCTCCACTCTGGAGGACGCCCAGGAGCAGCTGGACGCGGTCATGGGAGAAGGATACAACGAGACCCGAAAACAGGGACTTCAGGATCAGATCGACTGGCTGGGAAGCGGGGCCACCAAAGACGCATATCGGCTCATTGGCGAGTATCAGGCAGAATTGGAAAATGAGAAGGAACGGATTCTGCGGAAAAAGATGGACGAGGCAGTGAAAACGCCGGAATACCGGAAAGCGCTGGCGGAAGACAACGGCGCGGAGATGGGACGGATTCTGGCGGAAGCACAGGCGGACGCAGAATCGGAATACCGGTTGTCAGGCGGATATCAGGATCAATTGGAAAGCCAGAAGCTGTTGGTGAGCAACGTGCGAGAGGCTTTGATTGAGGATGGCACCTGGCGCACCTTCGGATACGATATGGGACAGGAATTTTCAAAGGGATTTTTGAGCGCAGGCCAGGGAATCCAGGAAGAAATTCAAACCATCCTGACACCTGGGGCAGACGCAGCCGGAAATCCTGTGATCATAGGAGGGACGCAAACAGCCCCGGGAGCGCCGAGCATTGTGTCAAACATCCGGGTTCCGGGATATGCCGCCGGGATTTCCTACGTCCCCTATAACGACTATCCGGCGCGGCTCCACGAAGGGGAACGGGTGCTGACGGCAAGCGAAAACCGTTCCTATGGGGCAGGGGCCAACGTCAGCGTTGTGGTCAACGGACTCACCGTCCGGGAAGAGGCGGACGTAGACCGGGTGGCGGAGGTGCTGGCCCGGAAAATTTCAGAAGCAAGGGAGTTGGCGGCATGGTAAAGCTTTCAGACGTTCTGAACGCCGCTGCCGCCCTGGTTGCAGAGGCTTTCCCGGACCGGTATGTGTATATCGGGCAGGAGCCGGACCAGTTTGAGCGCCCGTCGTTCTTTCTGGAACTGGTGACGACCAATCGGATCCGGCAGAATATCGGCACGGATGAAACGGAGATCTATTTGACCCTGACCATCCATGAAAAGCTGGACACCAGTCGGAACGGAAACCAGGTTTCCGCTTTGGAAGATATGGAAACGGTGTTGGGGCTGTTCCGGATGGGGATCCTTCGGGCCGGCGGCCGTGCGCTGCCGGTGGCGGCGTCCAGCGGGGGACAGAGCAAGGGAGAGGCCTATCTCGACCTGACTGTCACCCTGCGGGAGGGCGTAGGCTATGAACCGGATAAGGGGCTTCCGCTCATCACAGCGGTATCCGGGAAGGAGGCGTTGAAATGAATCCCGGAAAATTGCGGGGACGCGGATTTGTGCTGCGTCTGTCCGGAACAACGGATCTTCGCTGGGAAAGCCTGGCCGGGGTGTGGATCAGCGGAAAAAGCACAGGGCGGAAAAACCTATTCTCCAAGGTGGGGATCGGCGCAGACGGCGCGGAATTCCTGCTTCGGGAACGGGATCTGACCCTCCATGACGCGATCCTCTGGAACGGCCGGCACTATTTCCTGACGGATATCGTCAAGGAAGGAGCGCATCCGGTCTATTACCGGGTGCAGGCCGCCCGGGTGACGCCGGAGATCGTGACGGTCTGGCGGGACACGGTGAAAAAGGGTGTGTACAACCGCCCGGAACGTACCGCAAAGCAAATTGGCAGCTTTCCTGGATGCATCACGGAAAAATATCTGGGGAGCATCCAGGAGGACAGCCACATCGAAAGCGAAAAGCGGTTGGTCGTTGTGGCGCCGAAAGCGGCCCTTTATCGGGAAGGAGACCGGTTCACGATCTGGGAAGAAGAATACCGGGTGATGGTGGTGCACAGGCTGGAGGACTGGAAAAACGAATATGAGGTCCAGCGGACGGAGGATGATTAAATGGCGCAGTCGGTGCAGATCAACGGTCTGGATGAGCTCATTCAGAGACTACGGGACATGGCGGATGACTTTCCCCGGATCCGGCGGGAATTTCATGAACAGGTGGCAGAGGAAATTCAAGAGGAAGTACAAAAGAGCCTTGAAAATCGTGTCAGAACCAACATGCAGGAGAAATACGTAGG
The DNA here is from genome assembly GCA_934869045.1 of uncultured Nitrososphaerota archaeon. Taxonomy (GTDB): domain Bacteria; phylum Bacillota; class Clostridia; order Oscillospirales; family Ruminococcaceae; genus Merdivicinus. Next base: position 3,435 of record CAKXAF010000012.1, read on the forward strand.
CAGCAAAGGCGGATATGCTGCTGTTCGTCCCAAGGCAAAGATGTTTCATAAGGGCTACGCCTACGGCTACATCACCAATTCTCTGGAAAACGGGCACGCCATCCGACGGCCATCCGGGCGTTGGAAGGGATACCGGGCCCGGGTGAAAAAAAGGTATGTATTGGGCATTCACTTTTATGAGCGCGCCAAGCCCATTGCAGAAAAGCGGGCAATCGACGGGGCTAATCGGCTGGCCGATGAAATCAAGCAGAAATTGGAGAAATAGGAGGAAAGGATTATGGCATATGACAGCGCAAAACGGGTTATTTCCGGCACCTGGGGGGAGGTTTGGCTGGACAACGAGTATGTGGCCGAGGTGTACAAATTCAGCGCCAAGATCAGCTACAACAAAACCGAGATTCCCCGCTGCGGGCAGATGGCCAACGACCAGAAGGTGACCGGATACAAGGGGACCGGCTCCATTGGGATGCGGAAGATCAACTCCCGGATGGGGAACATCATCGGAAAGAAGATCCGGGACGGGCACGACGTGCGGTTTACCGTCATCTCGAAGCTGGCAGACCCGGACGCCAACGGGCAGGAACGCATCCGGGTGAAGAACGTCTCCTTTGACGATCTGACCCTGGCGGACTGGGAGGCGGATACCCCCGGCAACATCGAGGCGCCGTTCACCTTCACCGATTATGAATATCTGGACAGCATTGACTGAGGAGGGCAAACGAGATGGGACTTCCGAATATTAACATTACCTTTTATACTTTGGCCAGAGCGCTGGTCACTCACGGCGGGAAGGGCGTACTCTGTGTGATCCTGGAGGACACGACCGGCGGAGAGCACACGATCTATTCCGAGTCGGACATTCCGTCCACCCTGTCTGCCGCAAATAAAACCTATTTGAAACGGGCTTTGATCGGGAATGTCACCGCTCCGGAGAAAATCCTCTGCAAAGTGCTGACCAGTGCGGAAGATATTTCCGATGGACTCTCTTGGGCGGAACTGCAGACCTTTGATTATTTGGTAGGGCCTCCGGACATTTCTTCCTCCGACGCCACATCCGTGGCAACCTGGATCAAGTCCCAGCGGGAGGCGGGGCGGAAGGCAAAGGCGGTTCTGCCGGATACCACGGCGGACAGTGAAGGCGTGGTCAACTTCTCTGCTGCCGGCCTGAAAGACGCAAGCGGCTCCATTACCGCCGCCGGATATTGTTCCCGCATCGCCGGGATTCTCGCCGGGACGCCTTTTACTCAATCGGCGACCTATGTGGAGCTTCCGGAACTGACCGATGCGACCAGGCTCACCCGGACCGCCGCAGACGCTGCTGTTGAAGCAGGGAAATTTATTGTCTGGTACGATGGACGGAAGTTCAAAACCGGCCGGGCGGTGAACAGCCTGACGACCCTCACCGGAAAGAGCGCGGCTTATCAGAAGATCAAGATCGTGGAAGTGATGGACCTGATCCGGGAGGATATCACCCTGACCGCAGAGGATCAGTTTATCGGGAAATATCCCAACTCCTACGACAACCGCTGCCTGCTGATTTCTGCGGTCAAGGGGTATCTGGAAAGCCTGGCTGCAGACGGCATTCTTGGAGCGGATCCGGCTGTGGAGATCGACGTGGACGCGAACCGAACCTGGCTGAAAAACAACGGAGCGGATGTTTCCGCCATGACGGAAGACGAGATTCGGGTGGCCAACACCGGCAGTGTGGTCAACCTCAAGGCTTCCATCCAGATTCTGGACGTCATCGAGGACATCGAGCTTCCGATCCTGTTAGGCTGAGGAGGAGAAGGATGGACGCATTACAGATTTTGCTCTCCCGGGAACGGGAGCTTCCGGTGCAGGAACGGGACGTTAAGCTGAAAAGGCTGTCCCGCAAGGGGGAGGAGCCGGTGGTCTTTACCCTCCGCTCCCTCTCCTACAACCGGGTGGAGGATATCAAGAAGATCAGCGGGGATGACGGAAAGCTGCACATCGTTCTGGCCGGCGTCAAGTCCCCAGACCTGAAAAACCAGGAGCTTTTGGACCATTACGGCGCGGCTACGCCCCTGGACCTGATCAAGCTCATGCTGCTGCCCGGAGAGATTGAGGATCTCTGCCGGGAGATCGAGCAGCTGTCCGGATACCGGACGGCGACGCTGGAGGTCCTTAAAAAAAAATAACCGAAGACCCGGAGATGAACCTGATGTACCATCTTTTCCGGGAGCATCATATCACGCCCGGAGCCTATTACCGGCTCCCAGCCGGGGAAAAGGCAATCCTCCGGGCGTTTTTTGTCACTGACATGGAAGGGAGGAGGCAGCCATGAGCGTCCGGAAAATGATCCTGAAGGATACGGGAGGCGGGACGGAGCTGGTGTTCCCGGTAACGCCGTCGGAATTCCGGGTATCCTTCGGGAGGAACGTCTTAAAGGTCAACGTCCACCAGATGGGCGACGTCAATTTCTGGGGGCAGGCCGCGGCGGCGGAGATCACGCTTTCTGTGCTGTTTCCCAGCGGAGACCGGAGCTACGCCTTTTCCGGAGGGGTTTCCGGGGACCCTTACGGCGCCATTGAGCGGCTGCAGAACTGGCAGACCCGGGGGGCCGTGCTTCGGTACATCGTTTCGGACACGCCGGTAAACATGGCGGTGCTGCTTTCCCGGGTGGAGTACGGCGAGCAAGATGGGACCGGGGACGTTTATGCGGAGCTGACCCTCAGCGAATACCGGGAATTGGGGTCGGTTCGGGTGGATACCACAGGGACGGGTATCGGATCGGCTTCTTCTTCGGCACGTTCCTCGGAATCCGGCGGAACGCAGAAGGGGGAACAGGTCTACACCGTAGTGAAGGGGGATACCCTTTGGGCCATTGCTCGGAAATATTACGGGAATGCGGAACTGTGCTGGCGGCTGGCCTCCTATAACGGAATTAAAAACGCCAACCTCATATTCCCCGGGCAAACCGTCAGGCTGCCGGATAAGGGGGCGCTCTGATGCTTTCTTTGCTTGTTACCGGTCCGGACGGGACGGACAATATCATCTCCCTTGTCAAGCAGATCAACTGGAGCGGAAGCCTCCAGCAGGGGGCGCGGATACTGTCGTTCGAGATTGCCGCTCCTCCTTACGGCCCGGACATTTCCATCCCTGACTTGCCTCCTGGAAGGGCGGTATCCCTGTTTCAGGATGAGGCGGAGCTGTTTTCCGGATATCTTATCAGCCGGAGCCGGACCACAGGGTCAGCAGTGATGACCATTCGCTGTTATGACCGGGGGTTTTACCTCCTGAAGAACCAGGGGGTCTACCAATTCCGCGCCATGACGCCGGACGCCATTACGCGGCGGATCTGTGCGGATTTCGGCTTGGAAGCGGGAAGTCTGGCTGCGCCGGGGACGGTGGTCAGCCGGAACTTTATCGGCGTGACTCTCTACCGGATCATCATGACGGCCTACACCCTGGCGGCCCAGGAAAACGGGAAAGCCTATCAGATCCGGTTCCGCGGGAACAAGCTGGACGTGGTGGAGATCGAGAAGAACGAAAAGACATTGATTCTGGAGGGCGGCGTCAACCTGCAGAGCGCCTCCGCCACCGACAGTATCGAAAAAACAATCACCCAGGCGGTTATCTATAACGCGGAGAACAAGTCCGTCCGGACCATCCGGAATGAGGAGCTGATTTCCCTTTACGGCATCATCCAGAACGCCATTCGTCAGCCAGACGGGGAGGACGTAAGCGCCAAGGCGCAGAAACTGCTCCGTGACAATGGACTTTCGCAGACGATCACGGTGGAAAACCTGGGAAATGCCGCATGCGTTACCGGAAACACAGTCGTTCTGAAGGAACCGCATACCGGGCTTTACGGCCTGTTCTGGATCACGTCTGACAAACATGTCTGGAAGGACGGACAATATTATAATCAGCTTTCCCTGAGTTACAAGCGAATCATGGACGAGCAGGAGGCGGGCAGCCTGCCCAATAAGACAGGCTCCGCGACTGCGGACAAGACCGCAGGAAAGGTGCATGCATCGTTGGAAGCATATTACATCTATAAAGACGCAACCAATCAAAAATTCAACTCCGGCAGAAACGAGGTGCAGTGATGCAGGAAAATCCATATGACGCAATTGCACAGCTCCTCGACCCGGGGAAAACGGGGCTGTT
>CAKXAF010000012.1:7578-15617 GCA_934869045.1 uncultured Nitrososphaerota archaeon
CTGTTTCTGCGGCTGGGAACCGTTTTGGCGGCAGATCCGCTAGCAGTGGATGTGGGGGGGCTTCGCATATCCGGGCAGGGACTTTTCTGCAATGCTGCGCTGCTTTCGAAGGCGGCTGATGCGGAAATCAACCTGCCGGGGAGCAAGATTGAGGAGCCAAACGGAAGCGTCAGGTTTCTGTCTCCGCTTCAGGCTGGGGACCGGGTGCTGCTCTGTTCAGACGAGGACCAAGTATTCTATATTCTTTGCAAGGTGGTGAGCCCATGACCATTTTTCCAATGATCCAGCCGGAGCTCTCCGTAACGGTGGAACGCCTGCCGTTGGCGCGTGAAATCGTCTGGGATTTTGAGAAGGACCTTCCGGTTCTGAAAAATGGGGATCCGGTCATCTGTGAAGGCGCGGAGGCCGTGGCGGTATGGGCCTGGAACGCGCTGTCAACGGTGCGGTACCGGCATGAAATCTTTTCCTGGGATTACGGCTGCGAGCTGGAGAACCTCGTCGGGCAGAGCTACAGCGCCGATACCAAGAAGGCGGAGGCAGTGCGCTATGTCCGGGAGGCGCTGATGGTCAATCCATATATCACGGAGGTAAACGACATCCGGGTGGAGTTCGATGGGAAGGGACTGCTGACGGTGTCCTGCCGGATCCGCACCATATATGGCGAACTGTCCATCCAAAGGAGGGGTGCAAATGTATGAATCCATTACGCCGGAAACCATCGAAAAAGAGATTTTGGACGAAATCACAGCTTTTGACACCCGGGAGGGGAGCTTCGCACGGACGTTGGTCGCGCCGGCGGCATATGAGATCTGGAAGTATTATACAGCGCTGGAAGGCGTGCCGGATATGATCTTCATCAACGAAGGGAGCGGCGCGTACATCGACAAGAAAGCGGCGGATTATGGGATCACCCGGAAACCAGGGGCAAAAGCGATTGCGTCCATTGCGTTCACCGGCGTCTCCGGGACTATTCTTCCGGCGGGGAAGGTATTTCTGACGGCGGACGGATATGAGTATCTGCTGAACGCACAGGTTGTGATCCCGGCATCCGGGACTGCATCCGGTACGGTGACGGCGGCGGAGGCCGGAGCTGCTTACAACGCTTCTGCCGGTGAAATTTCCGTCCAGCAATCTCCGGCGGCCGGGCTGACCTCCTTTTCCGCTGGGGCGGCGTCCGGAGGCGTAGACCGTGAGACCGACGGTCAACTGGTGGAGCGGTATTACGATTATCTTCGCAAGCCCGCTACCTCCGGGAATGTCTATCAATATGAGCAATGGGCGAAGTCCGTCAACGGTGTTGGAAAGGCGAAGATTTTTCCGCTCTGGAATGGGGCGGGAACGGTGAAAGTTGTCATCAGCGACGAAAACGGCGGTGTAGCGCCATCGGAAACGGTGACGGCCTGTACGGCTTATATTGAAAGCGTGCGGCCTATCGGTGCGGCTGTGATGGTGGAAAGCGCAACAGCACGGAACATTTCCGTTTCCGCGACGGTTGAATTGGATTCATCCGTAACGCTGTCCGGAGTTAAGACGCAGTTTGAGAAGGCGGTTTCCGCCTATTTGAAAAGCCTGGCTTTTGAAAAGTCGGAGGTCGTGTATTCCAGAATCGGATTTCTTTTGCTGGATATTCCCGGCGTGCAGGATTATTCGAACCTGCTGCTGGCCGGAGGGACTGCAAACGTGTCCATCGGGAACACCCAGATACCGGTTTTATCGGGGGTGACGCTGAATGCCGCAACTTAAAGACTACCTTCCGGACCGGATGCTATCTTCTCCTGTGAGGAATTTCATAGAGGCGTTTCAGCCACAGATCGATGCGATGGCTGATTCCTTTGCAGGAATGGCGGACAGCGAGCTCTTTGCGGCTACAGCGGATAAATGGATGGGGCTATGGGAAACAGCATACGGCATCGTGAGCGAACCGGAGAAATCACTGGCATATCGACGCTCCCGGCTAATGAGCAAAGTGCGCGGCGCAGGAACCACGACGGCAGAACAAATCAAACAGGTTGCTTCCAGCTTTGCAAATTCTGAATGCGAAGTGATTGAACATCCAGAAAGTTATTCTTTTGATGTAAAATTCGTGGGGACTGTCGGGATACCTCCAAACATGGAGGATGTGAAAGCGGCTATTGATGAAATCAAGCCGGCGCACTTGGCTTATCAGTTTCTTTATCTGTTTTATTGCTGGCAGGATTATGACGCACAGACCTGGGGCAGCGTCAGCACCAAGACCTGGACGGAAATGAAGGGGTGATCTTTTGGAAACGACAACCAATTACAACTTAAGCAAACCAGGCGCTTCTGATTATGTGGATATTTCAGTCCTTAACGCGAATATGGATACCGTCGACACACAGCTGAAAAATGCGCAGAGTCATCGAGAAAGCAGCGGCCTCCATGTGACGGAGGCGCAGAAAACCAAGTGGGACGGGTATGAGACGGTGCGCACCCTGACCCACGTGAAAAGCGGAGTAAATCACGCGCTGACGGGGTTAAAGGGAGCGGCGGGGCTCCTATCGTGCCAGTTCAAGGCGACGGCAGGATATAACGCGGCGCTGGACACGCTTACGGTAGACGGGGTATCCTATACCATCAAGCTGAGCAGCGGGGAAAAGGCGGAGGACAACCTATTCGTGTCCGGCGCGGTGGTGCCCTGCATCGTGGATACGGCGGGGAAGACGGTAAATTTTAAGGCTGGCGGGGGTCTTAGTGCGTCAAAGCTGGCCCTCGCCACAGCTGCAACATCCGATGTGTTGGCAGGAAAGACGTTTTATGCAGGAGATAAGGCGCTGAAAACCGGTGGTCTGGAAAAAGGGTACAAAAGAGTGGCAGGAACCATTACAAAAGGAAGTGAAAGTACCGTAACTGTAACTTGCGGTTTTAATCCAACAGATATTATGATATGTTGCCACAGTCCTGGGGATTTTGTATTTATATATCCGACAAATAATGGCAGTACGTATGACGTTGATGGTATTTTCGTCAGTTCTTCTGATAGCGTCAGTAAATATGCTCCATACGAATTGGTGACGAAAAACAGCACTGGATTCACCTTTAAAATAAGTAAAATTAGCGGTACTACGTTTTATTATACGGCATACGGGAAGGAGTAACCTATATGAAAACTTTAATAATCTATGATACGACCGGCTATATCATTCTGTCTCAAACCGGTGATTATCGAGTTCCGGAGGGGGTTCCGTACATTGAACCGGACATCCCGGAAGGAAAGTATGCAGTATCTGTGAATGTCGCAACCGGGGAGCCGGTGCTGGAAGATATTCCGAAAACAGACGAGCAGATGAAGATCGCGGCGCTGGAAGCCCAGCAGGAAGCAACCAACCAGGCGGTGCTTGGATTGATGGATATGATGATGACCAACTGACGGAAGGAGAATGCAGAATGTTTTACAATTTTGTACTGAGTATGTGGGTGGCGGGAACCATCAACGAGGAAAAGGTGCGTTCCTACGTGCCGAAATACATCACGGCAGAACAGGCGGAAATGATTCTTGCCACGCCCCAGAGATAGGAGGCGGTTACAGAGTGGAGGAAATGGAGCGCAAGGTGATCGAGCTGGAACAGCGCGGGAAATCCAACGCCCACCGGCTGGATGATCTGGAGGAACAGAGCAAGCTTTTGAACGAGCTGGTAACGTCGGTGAAGCTGCTGGCCCAGAACATGCAGGTCATGGCCGAGGAGCAGAAAAAGCAGGGGGCGCGGCTGGACGCGCTGGAAAAGCAGCCGGCAGAGAATTGGAACAGCGTCAAAAAAGCCATCGTCACCGCTTTGGTATCGGTTTTGGTGGGCGGCGTCGGCGGAGCGCTACTGGCGTTGATAGTCAAGTAAGGAGGAGACAACATGAAAGAACGTCTTAGCAAACTGCTGACCATTAAAAGCCTGGTGACGCTGGCAGTGACCGGCGTATTCTGCACACTGTCCGCCATGGGCATTATCGGCCCGGAGCAGTTCATGACGGTGTTTGTGACCATTATCGGGTTTTACTTCGGTACACAGGCTACGAAGGAGTGAGCAGCCCATGCTGATCTTTGCAGGCCGGAACCGTGTAACCAGCGGATTCCGGCTGCCGGACAGGCCCGATCACAGCGGGCTTGATATCGTAGGGGATGACAGCCGGGACATCCGCTGTCCGGTGGACGGGGTGGTGAAATCCTCCGCCATCGTTACAGACCGGTCCAATATTACCTGGGAATGGGGCAATTACGTCCGGGTGGATGACGCCGACGGAAACCGGCTGTATTTCTGCCACATGGAGAGCCGGGCCGTAAGGCAGGCCAGAACGTCCGGGCCGGGGACAGGCTGGGCGTCATGGGAAACACCGGGTACAGTTTCGGCGCGCATACGCATTTTGAGGTGCGGAAGGCGGACAACCGGACCCGGCTGGACCCGGCGGAGTATCTGGGGATCCCCAACGCCAAAGGCACCTACACCGAAGGGAAAACCGGCTGGGTGCAGGCATCAAGCTCCTGGTACTGGTATGAGGACGGGGAGCCGGTTCGGGATGCCTGGCGGAAAGAAAACGGGTGGTGGTACCGGCTGGGGGCTGACGGGAAGATGCTGACCGGTTTTCGGTCTATCGGCGGGAAATGGTACTGCCTGAACCGGGAGACAAAATGCGGGGTTCCCAAGGGGGCCTGCATCATAACAGATAAGGACGGAGTGATTCAATGAGCAATTTTGAACACGGCCTGGGGCTGATCCAGGGGGCGGCAGACCCCCGGGACTATGTTTACGGCATCTCTACGGCGGCGCTGCCGGAGGAGTATCTCCCGCAAGTCAAAGCCAGGGTACATAATCAGGGCCAGATCAACAACTGTGCGACACACGCGCTGACCGCCTCTCTGGAAAACGCTTTGGGCGGGACGTATGCCTTTAGCTGGGTGTACGGCAACCGGCGCTACTCGGAGCACAAGGGGCAGGGAACCGTTGAGCGCGACCTGCTGAAAGCCGCCCAGAAGGACGGTTGCCTTGTATGGGCCAAATATCCCTATGAGGAGGAAATGGCCGCCGCCATGGAGCGGTTTGAAGCGTCTGCGGACCCGCTGCTGCCCACAGCCCGGCGGCTGACCATCGGGAACTACTGGCAGCTGGCGGACTTTGGCAGCGTTCGTCGGGCGCTGGCGGATGGGATGCACGTGCAGTTAGGCCTGCAGCTCTTTGCAGGCATCAAGAAGGTCACGGCGCAGAATCCAGTCCTTGCGGAGCCGGTCATTAACCGGGACGGCTCCATGGAGGAATGGCTGGGCGGCCACATGGTATGGGCTACCGGGTACTGTGTCAGGGACGGGGTGCGCTGCATCCGCTGCCGGAACTCCTGGGGCGCTTCGTGGGGCGAGAACGGGGATTTTTACGTCCCGGAGAACTACTTCACCTGGAGCCAGCGGAAGGGCTTCCCGATCCCGTCTGCCGAGCCCTGGGCCTTTGAGCTGGGCAAGCCCCAGCCGGAGAAAACCGGGTGGTACAAGCAGGACGGGAAATGGAGATTTGACAGAGATGGAAAAGACATGACCGGCTGGCTGCTGGAGAAAGGCGTCTGGTACTATCTGGATCCGGACGGATATATGGTGGCCGACGATTGGCGCGTGGTGGATGGGCGGCGATATTACCTGACTTCTACCGGCGCGATGTCCCGGAGCTGGCGGAAGCTCGGCGGGTACTGGTACTACTTCAACACCGTTTCCAATGCAGATGGGCCGAATGGCTCCATGCTCGCCGGGATGCATGAGATTGGCGGCAAGCGGTATTATCTCAATGAGGATGATACCTGCGGGATCCCCACCGGGGCGCTGATTATTACCGATGAAAACGGGGTTGTGATGGGGTAATTGCCACGGATTCAAGGCATAAAGAAAGAGGGTCCCTTACAAATAGGATCCCTCTTTCTTAAAGTTCCAGATACATCGCGGTACATCCATCCAGCAAGCGAATATTATCTTCTTTCATGTATTCATTATATGACTGAAAACAATTCCGTTTATAGAAATGAACTGCATTCGGAACGGAATATAGAATCACATAGGACGCTCCAAGCACTTCGCGGCTAATTTTCTGACAAGTCTGAATCATATCACAGAGCAGTTTGTCGCTAAGATAGAAATGCGTTCCATCATCGTCAACATCATCAAATCGCCGCTTCTGATAGTGACTATCGAGAGCAAAATATTTTACTTCAATGGCCGGAAGGGTTTGTCTCACCCCTTCCCATTCATAATGTATTCCGGAACAGGTGAGGGAACAGTATCCTATGATTTTTTCATCCTCCTCATCTGTAAAAAGATATGTTACAACGTTTTCGTCCTTCACCGAATCAACTTTTAGATATTTGTCCAAATACTCATTTCCGCATGAAAAATCCCCCAAAGCGTACTGCTTATCGGGGGATAACAACTCGATTCGATACGAAATATCTTCTCCGTATGGGCAAATCATTTGCTTTTTTCCTTCTTACTAGGATGACGTTTTGAACGCTCAATTGCCTTTTGGGAATCTCCGCGTTTTGATGAATTTAAAAACGCTTTTACTTTGGAGGGTTCAACCTCAAAAGCCACGCCAATAGGCTTTGCTAGCACGGCCATATCCTTTCCCCCTTCTCTTTTATGTTCCATACAAACACCTCAGTATATCATATGGAACATCGCAATAACTATGCCAACTAAATTACTGACTAAATAATAACATTTCCAGCTTTTGTTGTCAATAAAATATCGGCATTTCATTTTGTAAATTTTTAAAATTCGCTGCAAAATTAACCCATCGAATTCGAGAAGTTTCAAGCTGGCAGAACTGATTTCCGACTCTCCGATTTTGGGAAGAGATACAGTCTGACCTCCGTCATGCCCGTGAAGTGTTTCGCTCTGCTGATGTGTGAGCATGGAGGCTCTGAAAGGTTTGTGCATTGAGCCCGTTTTCAGCTATGCCTTTAAGGCGCAAAAATGCATGATACAGACCCCGTCGGCTTCGACTGACGGGGTTTTGCGTTTTTTCATAATTTTAGCCCGGAGTTTTGCGGTTCCGGGCTGGTTTCTTTTTGCAGGATGATCATCAATGATGTGTGGAGCTGAAAGAATGGTAATATTGTGTGTCTGTGGCGCTGATTTATCGGCCATGCGCAGCTGGGTTCACATATGACATTAAAGCTGGTTATGCTGTAAAGATCTTTACAATGTAAGAGACTAGCGGCAGCAACCGGCCCTGAAACGGCGCCTGTAAAGCAGAGGGATTGTTTGCGGGAAAACGGTATGGCTCCGGCTGTGCCGTTTCTCCCCTGCCAGCTTCAGTGAAAAGCGCCGGCTTGGTGGAAGTACGGAAAACACCTGAGAGAAATGTCTAGCTTCCTACCCGTTTATCCTCTTTGCTTTTTGTGTTTTGTTAAAATTGCATAAATTTCCGTCTTAAAAAACGATAAAATCACAGTTTTTGCAATCTGACAAAATTCGACAAAATAATTGCACCTCTTGTGATAAGATAAAACCAATGGGTAACCCCCATAATCTTTTCCCGAAAAAAGGCTGTTTCCGGCGCCATCCGGAAACAGCCTTTTTCCTATCAGCAAAACTTGCTTTTTTGCAGATCGCCTGGTGAAGCGTTTGGAAGCCGTCTGGTTTTAATTGAAAACCCGGCTCTTTCCCGTAAGGGCAGCCCGGGTTTTGGTTCCACAACAGCGCGGTAAGGCCCTTGTAGAAATCCAGCAGCTTCTGGTTTTTTGTCTCCTGTCATCGCACCACCGCGGCCATGACGTTGGCCCAGGATACACCTCCGATGTCCCTGGATTGTGATAGACACCGTCCCCTGCTTCCCTTTAAGCATAACAAATTACACTCAGCAAAATTCACTGCCGTCGGCGCAGAGGATTCGATTCCGGCAGATGCAGTGGTAGTCGGGTTCCGCATTCAGCGTTTTCCCGAAGGCGTCCACCAGAAGGGTGGGGTTGATGTTCTCCCGGTTCCCGGCCGGGAGGGTCAGCTCCAGCATCGCTCCCTTCGCCGTCTCCGCAGACGCGCACTGCAGCAGCGCGGG
>CAKXAF010000012.1:15627-18758 GCA_934869045.1 uncultured Nitrososphaerota archaeon
CTTCAGGTCAATGGTTCGGGGTCCTTTTTTACTGTGTTTCTGTGTTTCGATGACCGGCTGGCCGGCAAAGGTATCAAAGGCTGCCTTCAGCTCCAGCGGGGCCAGACCTTTCATCGAAAATTCCAGGGTGTAATCCGCCCGCTGGATGTCGTCGGCCTTGTGGACCGGCGGCAGCAGTTCGGTGATGACGATGCCTTCCGGCATGGCGGCGTTGAGCCGCGCTGCGGCCTCGGGGAGGGGGATGTCTTCCGTCAAGCGGAAGTCGAAGCTCTCCCGCACTCCCTCATACCCCAGCGCCAGGGGCAGGGCATAGGTCAGGTAAATATGGGGATTGAAGCCCAGGGTGAACCAGATGGGCAGCTTTGCCCGCTGGAACGCCCGCTGAACGGTCCGGTACAGATCCAGATGGGAAATGTATTTGGCCCGTCCCTCCTTGCGGTAGAAAGCCCGGACCTCATAGACCGGCTTTCCCTCGATGACGATGATTTTCGATGCTGGTTCAGCCAATGCAGGCACCTCCTCCAATGAGCATGTTGGCGCCGCAGCCTGCGCACTTTTCCTTGCAGTTGGGCGTAACCTCCGCCCGGGAGGCCCTTACATACTCCCGCCGCAGGAAGGCTTTGGAAACCCCCACGTCGATGTGATCCCAGGGCAGGATCTCGTCTTCGGTCCGTTCCCGAGAGGCGTAGAACTCCATAGTCAGCCCTGCGGCAGCAATGGCCTGCTGCCACTTGTCAAAATCGAAAAACTCCTCCCAGGAGTCAAATTTGCACCCCAGCTTCCAGGCGTTGTAGATGGCTTTCCCCAGCCGCCGGTCGCCCCGGGCGATAACCCCCTCCAGCACCGAGGTCCGGACCTCGTGCCAGGCGAGGCTGATTTTCCGGGTGGTCACTGAGTGGGTCAGAGCGTGCTGCTTCTCCACGATCTGGTCGTAGGTGTTCTGTGCCGCCCATTGGAAGGGGGTGAAGGGCTTGGGCACAAAGGTTGCTACGGAGATGGAGACATTGACCCCCCTTCCCTTGGGCTTGGTGGGCAGGGAGTAATAGAGGTCCACCACCCGCTGTCCAAGAGCGGTGATTCCCAGTACGTCCTCCATGGTCTCAAAGGGCAGTCCCAGCATGAAGTAGAGCTTGACGCTGGTGTAGCCGCCCTGGAAGGCGATGCGGGAAGTACGCAGGATCTCCTCCTCTGTGACGCCTTTGTTGATGACATCCCGGAGCCGCTGAGTACCTGCCTCCGGCGCGAAGGTCAGGCCGCTTTTCCGCACGCGGCTGACCTTCTCCAGCAGCTCTGCGGAGAAGTTGTCCACCCGCAGGGAGGGCAGGGAGAGATTGATGTGCTCCTCCTGGGTGTAATCGATGATTTTGTCCAGCATTTCCTCCACTTGGGGATGGTCAGAGGTGGAGAGGGACGCCAGCGACATCTCTTCGTAGCCGGTGGATTCGCACAGCGCCTTGCCTTGGGAGCAGAGGGTGTCAGGGCTTTTGGCACGGACCGGGCGGTAGATGAATCCCGCCTGGCAAAACCGGCAGCCCCGGATGCAGCCGCGCATGACCTCCAGCACAGCCCGGTCGTGGACCACTTCGGTGTAAGGGACGATGAAGGTTTCCGGATAGAACGCCTTATCCAAATCCCGGACGACCCGCTTGGTGATGGTGGCAGGGGCGCCGTCTTTCGGCGTTACCGAGGCGATTGTCCCATCTTCTTTATAAGAAACCGCATAGAGGGAGGGCACGTACATCCCCGGGATCCGGGCGGCGTCCCGGAGGAAGGCCTGCTTGTCCCACTTCCCCGAGGCGCGGTGCTTTTGATAGAGGTCGATCATCTCCAGCATGATCTCCTCGCCTTCGCCCAGCTGGAAGCAGTCGAAGAAGTCGCAGAGGGGCTCGGCGTTCATGGCGCAGGGTCCGCCCGCAAAGACGATGGGGTCGTCGTTTTCGCGATTTGCCGCCAGAGGATCCAGCCCCGCCAGGTCCAGCATATTCAAAATATTGGTGTAGGACAGCTCATATTGCAGGGAAAATCCGATAAAGTCGAATTCCGTCAGCGGATCCAGGCTTTCCAGGCCGTAGAGGGGGAGACGGTTCTCCCGCATCAGAGCCTCCATGTCAGGCCAGGGGGCGTAAACACGCTCCGCCCAGCAGTCCGCCCGGGCGTTGATGAGGGAGTAGAGAATTTTCAGCCCCAGGTGGGACATGCCGATCTCGTAGCTGTCGGGAAAGCAAAGGGCAAGACGGGTACGGACGCCGGCTTTGTCCTTGACGATACTGTTGTATTCGCCGCCGACGTAGCGGATGGGCTTCTGCACCTTCAGCAAAAGCGGTTCCAGTTGGTCTTTGAGCATAGAAACCTCCGAAATAACGGCCCTCCTTAAGAAAGGGCTGCGTTTTATTTGATTTTTGGGGAGTCCGCCCTATGCGGGATCGGGCGTGGGTTTGTCCCGGAAGGCAGGTGGCCCGCACCCCCTCTTTTTCTGCGAAGAAAAAGAGGGGGGAGAAAAAGTCGCATTAGGGGCCCCCCTCATGTCTCCCCGAAGTCGCGGGGGCAGGTTTCTTCTTCCTGTTCCTGTGTTCCCCGCGGTGGACGGCGGCCGCCGCAATTGGCGGGAGCACCGAAGGAATACGCCTGCCGCTTTCCGCCGCCTGCCTTTTGCGGACAGGCTTCTGGGGCAGGCGGCGCCCTTATGCTGTTGCTGGCTGTTGTGTTCCGGCGCTTACTTTCCTTTGACCTTCTCCCAATAGAGCCGGGCAGCCTGCTCCATCTTATTGTCGCCGTATTCGTAGTAGACCCGGCCTTTCAGCGCGTCAGGCAGGTACTGCTGCTCCACCCACCGGTTGGGAAAATCGTGGGGGTATTGGTAGAACTGCCCTTTGACCGCGGCGTCCTCCCCGTCATAGTGCTTGTTTTGCAGCGTCCGGGGAATGGGCCCCGATCGTCCGGCCTGCAGATCTTCCATGGCCGCGTTGATGGCATTATGGGCTGTGTTGGACTTGGGTGACGTCGCCACCAGAATCACCGCGTCGGCCAGACAGAGCCGCGCCTCCGGCAGGCCAACCTGCATGGCCGCGTCCACCGCCGCCTTGACGATGGGGATAATCATGGGGTAGGCCAGTCCCACGTCCTCACAGGCA
>CAKXAF010000013.1:0-11406 GCA_934869045.1 uncultured Nitrososphaerota archaeon
GGAGTCTTCTGCTCGCCGGGCCTTTTTCAGCCGGTCTTCCACCCCCTGGATCTTGTGTGGACAGGATGCGCCGCCGCGCTTGTTCTGGCTGCAGTTTTTCTGCGAAAAAGGGCCGTCCCCCTTCCCCAAAAATAGCAACCGCGGCGTGAAATCATCGCTTTGTTTTCTCGCCGCGGTTTTCCGGTTCTCTTTAGTTCATTTCCGTTTTGGCCGGAACAGCGCCCCCAACAGCGCCGCCAGAATCGGCGCGACCATCAGGTAGCCCACAATGGTCAGCACCTGCCCTCCCGTCAAAGCCGCGGTCCGGAAAATCAGCTGGGCCGGTGGGAAAAAGACGGCAATCAGAACAATGGCTGTGGATAGCAGCACAGCCAGCAGCAGCTTTATGTTATTGAACGGGTTAATGGTGAACAGGGAACGTTCCTCACTCTTGCATTCGAATACGTGGATCAGCTGGGCGAACACCAGCGCAAACAGCGCCCCGGAACGGGCCGCCGCCAGGCTGGAGGTCTGGCTCAGCCGAATAAAAACCGCCAACGTCGTCAGGCCGATCAAACATCCGCGGAACAGAATCGTCGTCAGCAGGCCCCCGGAAAAAATGCCGTCGGAGGACCGCCGCGGCGGACGCTTCATCACGTTCCTATCCGGTGGCTCCAGCCCCAGCGCAATGGCGGGCAGCCCATCGGTCACCAGATTGATGAGAAGGATGTGGATGGGCAGAAGCACCACCGGAAGCCCCATCAGAATTCCCAGAAACATGGTCAGCACCTCCCCGATGTTGCAGGAGAGCAGATACCGGATAAATTTGCGGATGTTTTGATAGATGACCCGCCCTTCCTTTACTGCCGTCACCAGGGTGGCAAAGTTGTCATCCATCAGAATCACATCCGAGGCTTCTTTTGTAACATCCGTGCCGGAAATTCCCATGGAGACGCCGATATCCGCCTCCTTTACCGCCGGCGCGTCGTTGACGCCGTCTCCGGTCATCGCGGTGATGTGCCCCCGCTTCTTAAAAGCGCGGACAATTTTCAGCTTGTCGCTGGGGCTGACCCGGGCGAAGACCGTGGTTTCGTCAATGATGCCCCCCAGCTGCTCCTCGGTCATAGTCGAAATTTCGCTGCCGGAGAGGACCCGATCCCCTTCGTGCCAGATGCCGATTTCCCGAGCGACGGCGCAGGCGGTGACCTTGTGGTCGCCGGTGATCATCACCGTCTTAATCCCCGCCCTGCGGCTGAGAGCCACCGCGTCCTTGGCTTCCCGGCGGGGCGGGTCCATCATTCCAGCAAGGCCGGCAAACACCAGCCCATGCTCCGTTCCCGCCTCTTTCTCCGTAAGGTTTTTCCCGCCGGACAGGGGTTTGTAGGCAAACCCAAGCACCCGCAGGGCGCTGCCTGCCAACCGCAGATTTTCCGCATCGATCTGGCGGCGGTGAGCTGGCGTCAGGGGCAGAACTCCCCCGGCAGTCAGCACTCCGCTGCATCGCCCCAACAGAACGTCATAGCCGCCCTTGACCAGCAGGAACCGCTCCCCAACCTGGTTTTCCACCACCACGGACATGCATTTGCTGCGGCTGTCAAAGGGGACTTCCAGGAGGCGGCGGTACTCCTCCGACAGGGCTGGACGGGTCACGGATGCCTTGGCCGCCATGACGAGCAGGGCGATCTCCGTAGGGTCGCCGCTGACAGCGTACTCCCCCTGCTCCCGGTTTCCGGCTCGGGACCGGGATTTTCCATTGGCATTGATTGCGGAATTGTTGCAGAGCGTTGCGATTTCGAGGAGTTTCCTGGTGGGCGGGAAGGTGTTGGGAGAGACAGCCCGACCGTCCTCCGCCAAAAATTCTCCCGCCCGCTGATAGCCGCTTCCCGTCACTCGAACCCGGCCCTCCATTGTGACGATTTCCTGGACGGTCATCCGGTTTTCGGTCAGGGTGCCGGTCTTGTCGGAGCAGATGACATCGGCGCAGCCCAAAGTCTCCACTGCGTGAAGCCGGCGGATCAGGGACTTCTGCTTCACCATGCGTCCTACCGCCAGGGCCAGGGAGATAGTTACAATGGCGGGCAGGCCCTCTGGGACAGCGGCCACCGCCAGGCTGACGCCAGTCAGCAGCATGTCGATGAGGGGCTCGCCCCGCAGCAGGCCTGCCCCTGCCACAACGGCACAGATCAGCAGGCAGCCGATGGCGATGTAGCGGCCCAGCTCATCCAGACGCTTCTGCAGGGGAGTCGGCTCCTCGGCGATGTCGCCGATCATGCCGGCGATACGGCCCATCTGGGTCGCCATGCCCGCCGCAACGATCTGGGCAGTGCCATGACCGGCGGTGATCACCGTTCCCATATACAGAAGGTGGGGCTGATGGAGATCATTCCCCTCCAGAGGAGTACCGTCGGGCACAGAGGTCTTGGGGACCGGCGCAGATTCCCCAGTCAGTATGGATTCATCCGCCTGGAGGGCCGCAGACTCCAACAGGCAGGCATCGGCCGGGACCCGGTCGCCGGTTTCCACAGCGATGACGTCGCCCACGACCAGTTCCTCCCCCGGGATCTCCCGGAGGACGCCGCCCCGGTAGACCTTGGCTTTTGGCGCGGCCATCCGGCGCAGAGCCTCCAGAGTACGCTCCGTCTTGAACTCCTGGAAAAATCCCATAAGGCCGTTACAGAGGACGATGACCCCGATGGTCAGCGCCTCCATATAGTCCCCCAGAAAGACCGTCACCGCAGTGCAGACCAAGAGCACCAGGGTTAGAAAATCCTTAAACTGACAGATGAAAATTGCGAAGGGACGAACCTTTTTCGCCTCCCGCAAGGTATTTTTCCCCTGCTTTGACAGGCGGCGCTCCGCTTCCGCCTGGGAGAGCCCCTGGTACGATGCGGGGAGCTGATCCTGAACCGAAGGGTCCTGATCCAGATAGTCCAACAATTTCACTTTGATCAACGCCTTTCCATTTCCGTTCCCGCGCCGCCCGGCGGGAGGCCAAAGCCTGTAAGATATTCTATGTTCCGGTAGGACGGGGTAGACCTGAAGCGGCCCCCGCGGAATCCGGAGAGCGAGCGTCTCCTCGGACGGATATTTTCGCCGTTATTTGAAACCGTCTCATTGCCAAAAGAGGGCCCGGTGCGGTAGACTATAAGCAGGAGGTGTTTTTCATGGCAGACGAAGCAAAAAAGGATTTTAACGCGATGCTCCACAAAGAAACCGGTATGCCCAAGATTCAGATCATTACCGACGGGGCGGCGATTCAAAAATATGGCGGCAACCGGATGTTTTTCGCCCCGCCTCTGGCTTACGACGCGGTTATGAAGGCTGTTCCCTGTGGCAAGGTGACAACGGTTGGGGAGATCCGGGCGTATTTTGCCCGGGAAAATCAAGCTGACTTTACCGACCCCATCACAGCTGGGATTTTCGTTTCCATCGCCGCGTGGGCCAGCGCTCAGCGGAATGAGGAGAAAACGCCCTTTTGGAGGACTTTGAAGGCAAACGGCGAGCTGAACCCTAAATATCCGGGCGGCGTTGAGGAGCAAAAACGGAGGCTGGAGGCGGAAGGGCACACAGTGCTCCGAAAGGGGAAGAAAAATTTCCGGTACTTTGTGGCGGATTATGAGAAGGCACTTTTTCATCTGGGAAAATAAGGGCTAAAAGGATGGGCTGCACGCTGCGGCACTTCGAATCTCCCGATTTATTAAAAATTCGCAGGAAACTTCCTTTGCGCACTTGTACGGATTTCCTGTTACCGGCACGGGACGCTTGCGGCGTTCTATGCCGGTTTTGTACATCTTTGGGACAAAACAAAAATTTTTCCAGGAGATTGACATGCTAAAACGGTTGTGTTATAGTGTTTAATAGTTAGTCTGCTAATTATTAGCCGGCAAATTATTAAATCCCTAATGAATGGAGGAGAGCGCTTGTCTGTTACCTATCGCGCGATTTTGGGACAGCTAAACAAGCTGAACCTGTTGCACCGTATCTACATCCAACGAGCCGCCGCACGGAATCAGTCGTATTTCGGACAAATACCGCTGTTGGAATACGTAATGAAAAATGAAGCCTGCACTCAAAAGGAGATTGCGGATTTTCTCCAGGTCTCCCCGCCAACAATCGCGGCTGCCGTCAAACGTCTGGAACGAAACGGAATGCTCCGGCGGGTGGCGGATGAAAACGATCTGCGCTGCAACCGCCTGACCATCACGGAGAAAGGGGCAGGCTACACGGAGGCTTGCAGGCGCTCCTTTGACGGGGTGGACGCTTTGGCGTTCCGGGGATTCCGGGATGACGAATGCGAGGCGCTGTACAATTATCTTCAGCGGCTGACAGCCAACCTGGAGACCGACGAGTTCCGGGAACGGTCCGTATTCTCCCTGCTGGACGAGGAAAAGCGGCTCCACGTGGCGATGAAGATGCAGGAAAAAGAGGAGGAAGACGGACGTGATTAAAAATATCCTGCCTTTTGCAAAAAAATACGGGCTTTATGCAATTTTATCCCCGCTGGTTATCATTGGAGAGGTCTGGGCGGAAATCCAGATCCCCAAACTGATGTCCCAGATCGTTGACGTGGGGATCCAGCAGCAGGATATTTCCTATGTTTTGATGATGGGCGGACGAATGGTCCTTTACGCGCTGTGCGCACTGGCCTGCGGCGCACTGGCGGCACGATTCGCGGCGCTGGGGGGTATCGGCTTTGGAAGCGAGCTGCGGAAGGGGCTGTTTCACAAGCTCCAGGACTTCTCCTTTAAAAATTTGGATCGGTTTCGGACGGCGTCGCTGGTTACACGGCTGACCGCCGACGTCAACAACATTCAAAACGCCTTTATGATGATTATCCGGGTGGCGGTCCGGGCGCCGTTTATGCTGGTCTGCGCCACCTGGATGGCCTTCACCATCAACAGCAGCCTGGTAACGGTGTTTCTGGTAGCGATCCCGGCGCTGGCAACAGCGCTGGCAGTCATCGCCTGCATGGCGTTCCCACGGTTCGCGGCCATGCTCAAAAAATATGACGGGCTCAACGCCTCGGTGCAGGAGAACCTGATCTCCATCCGGGTGGTCAAGGCTTTTGTCCGGTCCCCCTATGAAAAGAAAAAATTCAAGGACGCCAACGACGCCCTCCGTGACGCCTCCATCCGGGCGGAAAAGGTTCTGGCCTTCAACGGACCGTTCATGCAGATCACCGTTTACACCTGCATCATCGCCATTCTCTGGTTCGGGGGGAATCACATCATCAATGGCACCATGCAGACCGGCGAACTCATCAGCTTCATCAGTTATGTCACCCAGATCCTGATGAGCCTGATGATGATCTCCATGATTTTCGTCAATCTGGTCCTGTCCCGTGCTTCCCTCTCCCGTATCCTGGAGGTACTCAGCGAAGAGCCGGATCTGCAGGATGGACCGGAAGAAAGGGTGGAGGACGGCTCCATTGTCTTTGATAACGTCTCCTTCCGGTACGATACCGCTGCCGGGGAGGACATCCTTCAGAACATCAGCCTGACCATCCGTTCCGGTGAGACCATCGGCATCATCGGCGGCACCGGCTCGGCGAAAAGCACCTTGGTGCAGCTGATCCCACGGCTTTACGACGTCTCCGGCGGGCGGGTCCTGGTAGGCGGAAAGGACGTGCGGCAATACGGCATCCGCGCTCTGCGGGATGCGGTGAGCATGGTCCTTCAGAAAAACGTGCTCTTCTCCGGGAGCATCCGGGACAATCTGCGCTGGGGCGACGAAACCGCTTCGGACGCGGAGATCGAGGAAGCCTGCCGCTCCGCGCAGGCCGACGGCTTTATCAGGAGCTTCCCTGACGGGTATGACACCGACCTGGGCCAAGGGGGCGTCAACGTTTCCGGCGGACAGAAGCAGCGGCTCTGTATTGCCCGGGCGCTGCTCAAACGGCCGAAAATCATCATTCTGGACGACTCCACCAGCGCGGTGGACACCGCTACCGACGCCAAGATCCGCGAAGCATTCCGCCGGGAGCTGAAGGGGACTACCACGCTGATCATCGCCCAGCGCATCTCCAGCGTACAGGACGCCGACCGGATCCTGATCCTTAATGATGGAAAGGTCGCAGACTTCGACACCCACGAAAACCTCCTGAAAAACAGTGAAATCTATCGGGAGGTCTATGAATCTCAGCAGAAAGGGAGGGATGCCTGATGCCAGGACCAAGACCCATGCAGACGGCCAAACCCAAGAGCGCCTCCAAAACCTTTTTCCGTGTTATCGGCTATATGTTCCGGCAAAAATGGGTGCTGGCCATCGTGCTTGTGCTCGTGCTGATCAACGCGGGGGCCGGCGTCGCGGGGACCTATTTCCTCAAACCCATCCTCAATGACTACATCGTCCCGTTTATCGGGAAAAGCACGACGGCGGCGGATCTGTTGCCCTTTATCCGGATGCTGGCCGTCATGGGCGGCATCTACCTGTTGGGCGCACTGTCCGGATACGCCTGTAACCGGCTGATGATCCAAGTCTCCAACCAGACCCTCAACGCCGTCCGCAGGGATCTGTTCAACAGCCTCCAGGATCTGCCCATCTCCTTTTTCGACACCCACACCCACGGCGAGCTGATGAGCCGGTTCACCAATGACGTGGACACTCTCCGGGAGGCCATCAGCATGGGTGCGACCCAGCTGATCTCCTCCGCTGTGACGGCTGTCTCCACCTTCGTCATGATGGTGATCCTCAGCCCCATCCTCACTTTGCTCATCGTGGCGATGCTGGCGCTGATGCTCTTCCTCATCCAGTTCATCGGCGGACGCAGCGCACGGCTGTTCAAGCGGCAGCAGAAGGCGGTTGGCGCCCTCAACGGCTACATCGAGGAGATGACCGAAGGGCAGAAGGTGGTCAAGGTCTTCTGCCACGAAAAGGAAACCAAGGAGGGCTTCGACGTCCTTAATGAGGAGTTTCGGGCCGCGGCCACCGACGCCAACACCTACGCCAGCATCATCATGCCGATTATGGGGAATCTTTCTTATGTGAACTATGCCCTGACGGCGGCGGCCGGATCCATGCTGGTCATCCGGGGGATGATGGATTTGGGCTCCATCGCCTCCTTCCTCCAGTACACCCGCTCCTTCTCCCAGCCGATCACGCAGATCTCTCAGCAGTTCAACGCCCTGCTGGCAGCGCTGGCCGGCGCGGAGCGGATCTTTGAGATCATCGATACGCCGCCGGAAGCGGACAGCGGCTACGTGGAGCTTGTCAACGCCCGTGTCTCCGCCGCCGGGAGTATCACCGAAAGCGAAAAACCCACCGGGATCTGGGCGTGGAAGCACCCCCATTCCGCCGACAATTCCGTGACCTACACCCTGCTCCACGGCGACGTGGAGTTTGAGGATATCTCCTTCAGCTACGACGGTAAAAAGGAGGTGCTCCATCATGTAGGCCTCCACGCCAGGCCGGGACAGAAAATTGCCTTTGTCGGCTCCACCGGCGCGGGAAAAACCACCATCACCAACCTCATCAACCGGTTTTACGAGCTGACTGATGGAAAGATTCGGTATGACGGCATCAACATCACCAAGATCAAGAAGGACGATCTGCGGCGCTCTCTGGCCATGGTGCTCCAGGACACCCATCTTTTCACCGGAACGGTTCGGGAAAACATCCGCTACGGGAGGCTGGACGCCACCGACGCGGAGGTGGAAGAGGCGGCGCGGCTGGCCAACGCCGACTTCTTTATCCGCCATCTGCCGGAGGGATACGACACCCTGCTGACCTCGGACGGCGCCAACCTCTCCCAGGGACAGCGGCAGCTCCTGGCCATCGCCCGGGCGGCTGTGGCGGATCCGCCGGTATTGATTCTGGACGAAGCGACCTCCTCCATCGACACCCGGACGGAGGCGCTGATCGAAAAAGGCATGGACCGGCTAATGGAGGGCCGGACGGTATTTGTTATCGCCCACCGGCTGTCCACCGTCCGCAACGCCGACTCTATTCTGGTGCTGGAAAACGGCTGCATCATCGAGGAAGGCAGCCACGAGGAGCTGATTTCCCAAAAAGGCAAGTACTATCAGCTGTATACCGGCCAGTTTGAGCTTTCTTAAGACCGGTTCAAAAAGGCAGCCAGATTCTTTCACGAAATATTCACCCTCTCAGAAAGGATTTGTGCTATACTGATAGCAGAATTTGAATTTTGAAAAGGGGATCTTCCGTGAACTGGCTGAGAAATTTTATGATGGGACGCTATGGCGTCGACCAAATGAATATCGGTGTGCTGATTCTCTCCATGGTATGCACGCTGATTGCCTCCTTCACCGGATGGCTGCCGGTTTCCCTGCTGGGGCTGCTGCTGCTGGCGTATGGGATCTTTCGGATGTTTTCCCGGAACGCAGCGGCCAGGGCTAGAGAAAACCAGGGCTTTTTGAAGGTCTGGAACCAGGTCAAAGGGGTCTGGTACAGGATAAAGCGCTGGTTTGCGGGAAAGCAGAGTCAGTTCCGGGATCGCAAGACCCACTGCTATTTTTCCTGTCCCAAATGCCGGAAGAAGCTGCGGGTTCCCAGGGGAAAGGGAAAAATTGAAATTTGCTGCCCCATCTGCGGCACGAAGTTCATTCAAAAAACATAAACAAACGGCGGAAAGACCTGGATCTTTCCGCCGTCTGTCTTTTGTCGTCACATACAGCGCCAGAATCCGCTGAAATTCTGCCATTTCTTGTGGTTTTATCAAAACCCTATAGGCAAAAAAAATCGAATATGGTATACTGCAGATAGAAATTCCTGAAGAAAGGTGCGGTTTTTATGGCGATTCCAATTCAATCGGTCACCAGCCCCTCTTTCCGCCCCTACGGCAGGGTTCTGAAGGGATATGACTTCTCCGGGCTTCTGAAAAACCTGCGGGAAAAACCCCCTGCCCGACGGACGGAACGGTCTACTTGCCCTCTGCCCCAGCCCTGGAGGAGGATGCGGCGTATGGCGCGCTGCAAAATCGCTTTTACGGCGGGATGCCGGTTCAAATCGGCTGCTGCAACGGCTATAACACTCTGCTCAACTGCCTGGAATACCACCGGGCCAGCGAGGTCAATATCGCGGCGGACGATGTGATCCTACTGGTCGCCCGACGGCAGGATATTGCGGACGGCGTGCTGGACACGGCCAGGGTCGAGGCCTTTCTGCTTCCGGCGGGAACGGCAGCGGAGCTTTATGCGGAAACACTCCACTACGCGCCTTGTTCCGCCAGGACCGAAGAGGGATTCCGGGTGGCTGTCGTGCTGCCCAAGGGAACCAATCTGGAAAAACCTGCGATCTGCCCCGGAAACGCGGAAGACAAGATGCTTCGGGCGGCCAACAAGTGGCTGCTGGCCCATCCTGACTCCCCGGAGGCCGCTCAGGGCGCCTATGTGGGGCTCTGCGGAGAAAACCTGAATCTGGAAGGACAAATTTAGCGACTGCAAAGGAGACTGCGTTATGAACAATATTCCGATGATCAAGCTGGGGCTGATTTCCGTCAGCCGCAACTGCTTCCCTATCGAACTTTCCGAAACCCGCCGCCATGCGGTAGCTGCGGCCTGCGGCAGCGCCTGCGTGGAGATCTACGACTGCCCCGTCACCGTTGAGAACGAAAAGGACGCCAAAAAGGCGGTGGAGGATGTCCTCGCTGCCGGGGTCAACGCCCTGGTAGTCTATCTGGGCAACTTCGGCCCGGAGACTCCGGAAACCATGCTGGCGCAGTTGTTCGGCGGACCGGTGATGTACTGCGCTGCCGCAGAGGACGACGGCAACAAGCTGGTAGACGGCCGGGGAGACGCCTACTGCGGCATGCTCAACTGTTCCTACAACCTGGGACTGCGGGGTATCCGGGCTTATATTCCGGAATATCCGGTTGGCACCGCCGCAGAAGTGGCGGAGATGATCCGGGAATTTACTCCCATCGCCGCAGCACTGGTGGGGCTCTCCAAGCTGAAGGTCATCACCTTCGGACCGCGGCCCTCCGATTTCAACGCCTGCAACGCGCCCATCCAGCCTCTCTACGACTTGGGGATTGAATACGAAGAAAACTCGGAGCTGGATCTGCTGGCGGCGTTCAACAGCCACAGGGACGACCCCCGCATTCCTGCCGTTATGGCAGACATGGCCGCCGAGCTGGGCAACGGCAACAAAATGTCTGGGATCCTGCCCCGTCTGGCCCAATATGAGCTGACCCTGCTGGACTGGGTGGAGGAACACAAAGGCGCCCGGGAGTATGTAGTCATCGCCGGAAAATGCTGGCCCGCCTTCCAGACGGAATTCGGCTTTGTCCCCTGCTATGTCAACAGCCGCCTGACCGCCAAAGGGATTCCGGTTTCCTGTGAGGTTGACGTTTACGGAGCGGTGTCCGAATACATTGGGACCTGCGTGACCGGCGCGCCGGTGACGCTGCTGGATATCAACAACTCTGTTCCGGCCAACCTTTATGAGGAAGATATCCGGGGACGGTTTGACTTCCGCCTCAATGAAACCTTTATGGGCTTTCATTGTGGAAACACCCCCATCTGCCGGCTGAATAAAGGCGAAATGCGGTACCAGCTTATCATGAAGCGGAGTCTGGAGCCGGATTCTGGAGGGCGACATTGCCGCCGGGGAGATCACCTTTTTCCGCCTGCAGGGCAACGCCAGAGGGCAGTTGAAGGCCTATGCGGCTGAGGGCGAGGTTCTGCCGGTAGCCACCCGGAGCTTTGGCGGCATCGGCATTTTTGCCATTCCGGAGATGAACCGTTTTTACCGCCACGTGTTGATTCAGAAGCAGTTCCCCCACCATGGCGCGGTGGCTTTTGGCCACGTTGGCAAGGCGCTGTTTGAAATTTTCAAGCTGCTGGGTGTAGACGATATCGGCTATAATCAGCCCCAGGCCCTTCCTTACCCCACAGAGAATCCCTTTGTGAAATAACAAGCAGCGTTTTCGGTCAAGCCTTTTTCAAAAGGCTTGCGGACTTGAGGGCGGCCCCAAGCCGCTCTCCGCAGGAAGCGAAACCTAACCCCATCACCGCCGCGGTAACATCCGCGGCGGCATTCCGCAGAAATGTGGCCGAACAGATTCCCTGGAACAACAACCCACAGCAAAACCGCGCCAGCGAAAAGGAACGTTTTGAACGCTTCGATTCGCTGGCGCGGTCCCTTATTTTGAAAAAAGCTTAATCCAAAACCCGGGCTTGCCTCACTGGCGGATCTACTGGAACTGAGCATTATAAAGCGCTGCGTAATGACCGCCTTTTTCCATCAGTTCCCGATGGGTGCCCTGTTCCACAATATCGCCGCCGTCTACTACCAAAATGGTATCCGCATTCTGGATGGTAGAGAGGCGATGCGCGATGACAAAGCAGGTCTTGTCTTTCATAAGCTCCTGCATGGCAGCTTGGATCTTCCTCTCGGTCTGGGTATCAACGTTGGAGGTGGCCTCATCCAAAATCAACATCTTGGCGTCCAGCAACATCGCCCGGGCAA